>JAHDIP010000104.1:5236-19708 GCA_020630735.1 Saprospiraceae bacterium
GTATTATTTAACGCAAAACTGATCTTTAAAACATAAATAATTATCATGAGAGTCATTAAAACCTTACTAATACTCTTTGTAGCTACACTTGTCTCCACAAGTGGCTTTGCCCAACAAAGAACCTGTGCAACGATGGATCATCTGGAGTCCAGAATGTGTCCGAAGTTGGAAATGGAAATGGAAAAAATTGAAAAACACACACATGATTATGTGAACAACCCAGATCGAAATTCAGTCTTAGTTTCGATACCTGTCGTTGTACATGTCATTTATCGAACAGCAACTGAGAATATCAGTGATGCACAAGTACTATCTCAAATTGATATTTTGAATGAAGATTTCAGAAGAATGAATGCCGATCAAGATGATACTTGGTCTCAAGCTGCAGATAGTGAAATAGAATTTTGTTTAGCACAAGTTGATCCTAATGGAGCTCCTACAAATGGTATCGTTAGAGTATCTACTACTGTAAATGGTTTTGGAACAAACGATGGTATGAAGTTTACGGCTCAGGGTGGTTCTGATGCTTGGGATCGTAACCAATATATGAATATGTGGGTATGTAATATTGGTGGTGGTATCTTAGGTTATGCTCAATTTCCTGGTGGTGCTGCTGCTACTGATGGTATCGCTATTGATTACAGATATTATGGCAATATGGGTACTGCAACGCCTCCTTTCAATTTAGGTCGTACGGCTACACACGAAGTTGGGCACTACCTCAACCTTCGCCACATTTGGGGTGATGGTCCTTGTGGTCAAGATGATTTTGTAGCTGATACACCTGAATCAGATGCTTCTAACTTTGGCTGCCCTACTACTCACCAATCTTGTGGTAGTACAGATATGGTTCAAAATTATATGGATTATACAGATGATAGCTGTATGAACCTTTATACAGAAGGTCAGAAAGCACGTATGCAAGCTTTACTTGCTCCTGGAGGTTTTAGAGCTTCATTAGCAACTTCTGCAGCTATAGTTTGTGGTCCTCCACCAGATCCTACGTGTGATGATGGTATCCAAAACCAAGGTGAAACAGGAATCGATTGTGGTGGTCCTTGTCCAGATGTTTGTCCTACCTGTGATGATGGTATTCAAAATCAAGGTGAAACAGGAATCGACTGTGGTGGTCCTAATTGTGATACATGTCCATGTTATGCAACTAGTGCTACCGTTACGATCAACTTAGATGATTATCCTGAAGAAACGTCTTGGGAAATTACAGATGAAAATGGAGCTATCATTGCTTCTGGCGGTACATATCCTAATGAGCCTGATGGTTCTACTGTTACTCAAGATGTTGACTTATCTTCTGGTTGTTACACCTTTACTATTAATGATACTTATGGTGATGGTATTTGCTGTAATTATGGAACAGGTTCTTATATCGTTTCTGCTGATGGCTGTGACGAATTAGTTTCTGGTGGTCAATTCGGATTTTCTGAATCGACAACTTTCTGCTTAACTGATCCTGCTGAAGATACTGCTACTGCCTGTGCAGATGGAATAGATAATGATGGTGATGGGCTTATCGATTGTGATGACCCTGATTGTCAAGCTATAGCTGCTGGATGTGCTACTTGTGGCGATGGTTCTTCTTTTGCTGATGCTGTATTAGAGTATGCTCCTGCTTGTCCTGCTAATATCTCTTTAGGTGATGCCATGTCTGCTGTTGGGTTAAGTGATAGTGATGGTTCTGCCAACTATGTTAGTCTTGGTGAAGGTGGTGCCCTTATGCTTGCTTTTGTTGATAATGTTTTAGTCAACTCGGGTTCTGCTGATGCTGACTTACTTGTTTTTGAAGTAGATGGTGATGTTGAAGCTTGTATGATCGAACTACGTCCTTACGATATGGCTACTGAAAATGCCTTAATGGCTGGTGGTGTAATGGATGCTGATGGCGATGGATACTACGAAATGGGAATGGTCGCTGGTGGTTCTGCAACCTTAGATATTGATGCTATGATCTCTGCCAATGCGGGTGATTTAGTTTTTGATGCTGTTAAAATTATGGATGTTGATGATGGTGCTTGTATGGGTACTTCTGCTGGAGCTGATATTGATGCCATCTGTGCTTTATCTTCTGTTCCTTGTTCTACCTTCTACATGGATGCTGATAGTGATGGCTTTGGAGATGATAATACGACTGCTGACGTTTGTGCATTAACGGCTCCTGCTGGTTATGTGGCGATAGGCGGCGATTGTGATGACACAAATGCTGCTATTAACCCTGGTGCCCCTGAAGCTTGTAATGAAATTGACGATAACTGTAATGCTCAAACAGATGAAGGGCTTCCTGCTTTCACATATTATGCAGATGCTGACAGTGATGGGTTTGGAGATCCTAGTGGTGTTTTAAATACTTGTGAAACTTCTGCTCCTGCTGGTTATGTAGATAATAATGATGATTGCGATGATACAGATGCTATTGCTAATCCATCTAACACAGAAGTTTGTAACGGTGTTGATGACAACTGTGATGGTCAAATAGATGAAGGTTTTACGTTTACGACTTATTATGAAGATAATGATAGTGATGGTTTTGGTAGTTCTAACCCTAATAATTCAATTAGTGTATGTGATGAAACAGCTCCTGCTGGTTATACTACTAATAATGATGATTGCAACGATAATGATGCAAACATCAATCCGAATGCTTCTGAAACTTGTAATGGTACTGACGATAACTGTAATAACGAAACCGATGAAGGTTTAGCAACACAGACCTACTACCAAGATGCTGATAACGATGGCTATGGTAATGCTGATGTTTCGCTTGATGATTGTGAACAGCCAAACGGCTATACCCTTGACAATACAGATTGTGATGACAACAACTCTCAAGTCAATCCAGGTCAAACAGAAGACCCTGACAACAATATTGACGACGACTGTGATGGTGTTGGTATGGTAAGTACTGTTGATCTTCAACGAGAAGAACTATTTACAATTAGTCCAAATCCTACTCAAAGCTTTGTTAGTATCGAAAGTAATGTTACTGGATTTATCAATGCTAGATTAGTCAACCAAGTTGGACAATCAGTTTTAGAAACTTCTTTCGTTTTATCGAATAATAGACAAAACATTTACCTCGACAATATTCCCGCAGGTGTCTACTACTTTGTTTTCAATAACAAAAATGGTGAGCATATTGGCTTGAATAAATTAGTCGTATTGAAGTAATCTGTTAAAAAATTAAGCGATGCAAAATGAAATATTTTGCATCGCTTTTTTTATGTGTTAATCAAAATAATTATCATGAGAATCATTACAATCTTACTATTCTTTTGTAGCTTCTTCCTTATTGAAAATCTTCAGGCACAAGAGCGTTGCCAAATGAATGCATATATGCAGGAGCTTTTAGCTAACCCTGATTATGCTAAGCATTATGAAAAGCGACAAAAGCATTTCAAAAAATATAATTTAGAGAATCCTACTCGGGCCCTTTGCAATAACCCTGTTATATTGCCAATGGCGGTTCACTTTCAAAGCATTAATAATCCTGATGAGGCTTGTTTAATAGACCTAGCACTTAGCCAAATTCAGGTATTAAATGATGACTATCATGGTACAAATGCAGATATTACAAATTGGATAGATAATGCTGCTGCAACTTTTCCTGGAATTGAATATGCAGAAACTTGTGTTGAATTTTGCCTAGCTACTACCAATCACCCTACTGGCTACGGTGTTCAAGAAGGTCAATATGCAGTAACGTTCAATCAATTCAATGGGGATAATAATGCTGATTGGGCTGGCTATATCAATATTTTTGTTCGTGCCAATACTGGCGTTCTTGGCTACTCTCCTCTTGGCGGTAGTGGTAATGGTGATGGCGTCGTTATCGATGCTAATGCTTTTGGTTCAGGAGTAGGTTGTGGAGCAATTTCCCCCAATGCACCTTACGATTTAGGACGTACCTTAACACATGAACTCGGACATTATCTTAACCTTGATCATGTCTGGGGTGGCAATGGAGGTTGTGGAAATGATGATGGCATTTCAGATACCCCTAATACAGATCAACCTTATTTTGGTTGTCCTGCTATAGGTGCAGCTACTTGTGGCAGCCCAGATATGCACATGAATTACATGGATTATGTAAATGATGCTTGTATGTACGTGTTCTCTGCTGGTCAAGCTACTGTAATGGAAAACTATGTTGCTAGTGGAATTCAAAATATCGTCAATAATGGACTTGTTGCCTGTGGTCCACCTGCTGATCCCACCTGCGACGATGGTATTCAAAACCAAGGTGAAACAGGAATAGACTGTGGCGGTCCTTGTCCTGCTATTTGTCCTACTTGCGATGATGGTATTCAAAATGGAGACGAAGATGGTATTGACTGTGGTGGTTCATTTTGTGATCCATGTCCATGTTATGCAACTAGTGCTACCGTTACGATCAACTTAGATGATTATCCTGAAGAAACGTCTTGGGAAATTACAGATGAAAATGGAGCTATCATTGCTTCTGGCGGTACATATCCTAATGAGCCTGATGGTTCTACTGTTACTCAAGATGTTGACTTATCTTCTGGTTGTTACACCTTTACTATTAATGATACTTATGGTGATGGTATTTGCTGTAATTATGGAACAGGTTCTTATATCGTTTCTGCTGATGGCTGTGACGAATTAGTTTCTGGTGGTCAATTCGGATTTTCTGAATCGACAACTTTCTGCTTAACTGATCCTGCTGAAGATACTGCTACTGCCTGTGCAGATGGAATAGATAATGATGGTGATGGGCTTATCGATTGTGATGACCCTGATTGTCAAGCTATAGCTGCTGGATGTGCTACTTGTGGCGATGGTTCTTCTTTTGCTGATGCTGTATTAGAGTATGCTCCTGCTTGTCCTGCTAATATCTCTTTAGGTGATGCCATGTCTGCTGTTGGGTTAAGTGATAGTGATGGTTCTGCCAACTATGTTAGTCTTGGTGAAGGTGGTGCCCTTATGCTTGCTTTTGTTGATAATGTTTTAGTCAACTCGGGTTCTGCTGATGCTGACTTACTTGTTTTTGAAGTAGATGGTGATGTTGAAGCTTGTATGATCGAACTACGTCCTTACGATATGGCTACTGAAAATGCCTTAATGGCTGGTGGTGTAATGGATGCTGATGGCGATGGATACTACGAAATGGGAATGGTCGCTGGTGGTTCTGCAACCTTAGATATTGATGCTATGATCTCTGCCAATGCGGGTGATTTAGTTTTTGATGCTGTTAAAATTATGGATGTTGATGATGGTGCTTGTATGGGTACTTCTGCTGGAGCTGATATTGATGCCATCTGTGCTTTATCTTCTGTTCCTTGTTCTACCTTCTACATGGATGCTGATAGTGATGGCTTTGGAGATGATAATACGACTGCTGACGTTTGTGCATTAACGGCTCCTGCTGGTTATGTGGCGATAGGCGGCGATTGTGATGACACAAATGCTGCTATTAACCCTGGTGCCCCTGAAGCTTGTAATGAAATTGACGATAACTGTAATGCTCAAACAGATGAAGGGCTTCCTGCTTTCACATATTATGCAGATGCTGACAGTGATGGGTTTGGAGATCCTAGTGGTGTTTTAAATACTTGTGAAACTTCTGCTCCTGCTGGTTATGTAGATAATAATGATGATTGCGATGATACAGATGCTATTGCTAATCCATCTAACACAGAAGTTTGTAACGGTGTTGATGACAACTGTGATGGTCAAATAGATGAAGGTTTTACGTTTACGACTTATTATGAAGATAATGATAGTGATGGTTTTGGTAGTTCTAACCCTAATAATTCAATTAGTGTATGTGATGAAACAGCTCCTGCTGGTTATACTACTAATAATGATGATTGCAACGATAATGATGCAAACATCAATCCGAATGCTTCTGAAACTTGTAATGGTACTGACGATAACTGTAATAACGAAACCGATGAAGGTTTAGCAACACAGACCTACTACCAAGATGCTGATAACGATGGCTATGGTAATGCTGATGTTTCGCTTGATGATTGTGAACAGCCAAACGGCTATACCCTTGACAATACAGATTGTGATGACAACAACTCTCAAGTCAATCCAGGTCAAACAGAAGACCCTGACAACAATATTGACGACGACTGTGATGGTGTTGGTATGGTAAGTACTGTTGATCTTCAACGAGAAGAACTATTTACAATTAGTCCAAATCCTACTCAAAGCTTTGTTAGTATCGAAAGTAATGTTACTGGATTTATCAATGCTAGATTAGTCAACCAAGTTGGACAATCAGTTTTAGAAACTTCTTTCGTTTTATCGAATAATAGACAAAACATTTACCTCGACAATATTCCCGCAGGTGTCTACTACTTTGTTTTCAATAACAAAAATGGTGAGCATATTGGCTTGAATAAATTAGTCGTGCTAAAATAGTATAAAGAAATAGCTATTGTAAAATAGGGCGTAACATTTATTGGTTATGCCCTATTTTTTTGCCAATCAATAAGCGTTTTTTCAAATTTAATACATTCATCTGTTTGAGTTGCCGAAAGGGTAAACTTTAGTCTATTTAAAAGTTTAAGTGCAGGCTCATTCGAAGAAGTTGTATAAGCTATTACTTGTTTTAATCTTACTTCTAAAAAACCAAAAGTAATAATTTCATTTAAAGCTTCATACATAAATCCTTTTCCTCTAAATGCTTCTTTCAGAATACAACCAACTTCTCCTTCTTCATCTTTGAATCCTCTGTAATAGCCGCAAGTTCCAATTAAATTTTCTTCAAAATAAATCCCCCAATGAATACTTTCACCACTTTTACAATCTCGATTTATTTGTTCTATTATTTCTTTGGTACGTGCCAATGAAGCTGCCTTTACACCATCATAATAGGCAATAGGCATATAAGCTTCTAATTCGTTTATGCCTACTTTTTTTAAAACTAATCGTTCTGTAGTCAATGGTTGAAAAGATGTATTTATGCGATGATTCATATTACTTTTGTTGAAACAATGCGATTAATCCTAAAATTGGTCCTATCACTAAAAAAATGTAAACATATTGAGGATCCATTCGTTCGATTAAAAATCCGAGAAGTTGTATACTCACAATCGTTATAGCAAATCCGATGCATGTAACAATCGTAAGTGCTGTTCCCTTAATTTCTGCATCGGCATTTTGAGCAACTAGTGTTGAAAACAACGGAGAATCTGCTATAACAACCATTCCCCAAACTATTAAAAATCCGATAAAGATTATTGCTGATGATTGAATAAAAAATATAGGCGAGAGCAAACAGCAAATTCCTGATAATAAAAGGGACAGTTGGGCAATTCCTTTCGTACTTCTAAAAGCAGACAAATAACCACTTGCAAAACAAGCCAAGCCTCCCAATCCAATAATAAAAAATGATAAGATAGGTACATTAAATAGAACACCAGCATGAGTGCCACTATAAGTATTGAGCATTACAGGTACGAAAGCCCAAAACGCATAAAGTTCCCACATATGACCAAAGTATCCAAAAGCAGCCGAACGAAATGCAGGCACCCGAAATACTCGAAATGATGCTGAAAGGTCAAGTGCTTGACTCGCTTTACGAAAAGGACCATTGGGTACTAAAAAGAACATTAATAGTCCACCGATAAGCGCTAAAGATGAGGTAAAAATAAGCACATACGACCATGGAAATGCTTTTGTAAATTCCTTCAGCAAATGTGGTAAGGCTGTCCCTATCACTAAAGCCCCTACTAAAAAACCAAGTGATTTTCCCAGCCCTTTTTCAAAATAATCGGCTGCTATTTTCATTCCTACAGGATAAATACCTGCAAGGAAAAAACCAGTTGCAAATCGAAGTGCTAAAAGAGAGAAAAGGGTATTCCCACTTAAGATTGTTCCTACATTAAACAAGGCTCCAAAGAAAGCAGCTCCAAAAAAAACACGTGATGGAGGGAAGCGATCAGCAATAGTCAACAAAGCAAAAATTAATGTCCCTGTTATAAATCCAAATTGGACGGCTGATGTCAAATGACCTAGTGCTGTAGATGGCAAATTAAAATCCGCTACTAGTTCATTCATCACAGCATTTCCAGCAAACCACAAGGAGGTACAACAAAACTGTGCAATGACAATAATGGGAAGCACCTTTTTTTGGCTAGCCATTAATACTCGTGTTTACCTCTCGACCAACCTAGTTTTTCTAAATACTTAACACCATCTTCTGCTGCAGGTTCTTCGAGTTGAGTTCCCATGCTATCATTCCATCTATTGAGATAACCAAAGAGTGCAACAACTCCTAGTATTTCTACAATTTCGCCATCGTCCCAATGCTTTCTTAGATTATCGGCAATTTCATCGGTAACTGCATTTGGAACTGAAGATGCAGCAATGGCAAAATCAAATACGACACGCTCCGCATCTGTAAAGGCTGAATACGTTTTGTATTCCCAAATATGATTTAATTTATCTTGTTCGGAACCATAGCGTTCGGCTGCACGAATAGCATGCGCTTCGCAATAACGACAACCTGCAGTTTTACTAGAAAGGTAAGCTAACAGACGTTTTAGGGCACTTGTCACTCGTCCTTTATTTTCCATCACTGATTTATTCATTTCCAAAAAGGCATGAGCAATTCGTGGACGGTGCATCATAGTGAATAAGCTATTAGGCGTGAAGCCCAATGTTTCTTGATAAAATTCTGCCATCTCTTGGGCTTCCTTATTGGCATTTTTATCGATTGGAGAAACCAGTGGTTTTTTCATAATCTAATTTTTTCTCAAAGATAATAATTCCCTGCATTGTTGGTGCAAAAGCGCTGTTTGCAAACTAGATTTATAATAGATATACTGGAACCAAAGTGGTTTTGGGATTGTCAAACGATTAAAGCTACTGAGAATCAAAGGATAGCTACCAATGATGATCCTTAAACTAAACACCAGTAGGTATAACTTTCATAAACGAAATAAAATAATTGATTGAAAAACAAATTCGCTTTTAGAGAACTAGTGTTTTCTAACTTAATCTTTTTGATATAACTATTTTTATATGTAAATTGTAGAAATTAACCAGTAAGATTACATATGATGGGTGAAAGTATTATTCTGAAGAAAAATCCAAGAATTGAATTCCAACTTCTAGATAATGGATTTCAATTAATTGATGAACAAACGGAACAAAATTCAGGGTTTTATTCTTATAAGGATTTACAATTAATTGAATTAAACAAAACTTGGTTTCCTAGGCTTGCAAAAAGCTTACGATTGTTTACATGGATATTTAATGGCGTTCCATTTTTTCCAGATGCAGAATCTTATAAAAAAGCTAACGTCATTCTTCATTTTAAAGAAACAAAACTAGGTATGTGGTTAACCGATTCTTATATGACAGATAAAGCAAAAATGCTAAAAGAGTCATTAGACAAAAAAACATCGACAAATCGTTAAGTTATTATTTTAGCGTTACTTAGGCAGCTCTATATATTCTTGATCATTAGTATTTTGCAAAACGCTATTATAAAACAAGCTATCTATAAAATAACACGGTCCACAACCTTCCTCGCATTCCGAATGCCAATATAGGGCAATGGTGTCTGTATCTGTTTCTGATAAATCCAAATAATAATCTGTACCAGATTCATAAAACTCAAAACCTATCCACCAATAATTATTCGATGTTTTTGTCAGTATGAGTGTATCACTATTATAGATGATAAACGAATCTTGTAAATAAACGGTTTCTAATAAATTATCACCTGCTTCATTTTCAAGTGTCAAAAAAAAACTATTAGGCGGAGGTAAACAAAGAGTATGGTCATTATTTACTTCTTCAAAGCTTTCTTTATTACATGCGATCAAAAGAAGAAGCATCAGGAAAATTAAATGACTGAATAGTTTCATAAGTTTAAAATTTTCATTTTGTCAAAAAATCGCTGGAGCCATTCATAGGATCACTTTTGAGTGACCCGATCAGTATTTCTCCAATCATCAAGTCTAATCTTTAGTCATGGATGTTTCAAACTAAATAAGATTTAGCTCTACATATATAAACGTTTACAGATTCATTCTGGTTGGGTCGGAATAGAAAATTTAGCATAAACAAGGAACAAAGAACAGAGCTATGCCATAGAGTGGATATTTTTGTAACGAGTTAGGAAACAACAGATTCTACCTCAATTAAACGAGCATTTTGACAGCGAATCGTTCGAGCAGGAAATTGCTGAATGATTCGATAATCATGGGTAGCCATTAAGATGGCAGTATTTTCTTCTTTGGCAAGTTGATGGAGTAAACTTATAATTTCGTTGGAAGTATCTGGATCTAAATTACCTGTAGGCTCATCTGCTAAGATAATCTTAGGAGAATTGAGTAAAGCACGAGCAATAACGACTTTTTGCTGCTCACCGCCAGAAAGTTCATGTGGCATACGATAGCCTTTTTCGGGCAATCCAACTTTGGCAAGTACCTCTCTTATTTTGAGCTGTATCTCTTGTGTTTCTTTCCAGCCTGTAGCACGAAGTACAAAAGCTAAATTTTCTTCAATATTTCGATCTTCTAAAAGTCTAAAGTCTTGAAAAACGATGCCAAGTGACCTCCGTAAAAACGGAATCTGTTTACGATCAATATCTTTAATATTGAAATCACCTATTTGCGCAGTCCCTTCTTTTAGCGGTAATTGAGCATACAATGTTTTTAGAAGGCTCGTTTTTCCGCTTCCTGTTTTGCCAATTAGATAGACAAATTCACCTTCATTTAAGTTCAAATTTACCTTATCTAATACCAAATTTTCCTTTTGGTATACTCCTACTCCACTTAAATAAACGACTACTGACATGAATATATTGAGAATTTTTATTGAAGTTATACTAAATACACTTATTAACTTCTTGTTTTGAAGGTCTCTTTTTAAAGATAGACATCGTTATTCTCTTCCACAAACCAAAGAGAAAGCTCTCAAAAACGCCTTACTACCTATAAAAAAAACAATCCTATAAAAACAAAACGTATTTGTAAAAAAACAAATATAAGGATAAAATTGACAAGAGTATGATTTTTTGATACTAGAACAGCTCAAAAAAAAGTGTAATTTTGTGGAAATTACACGGAAAGGACATTTCTAAAAAACAGAGTGCTTAATTTTGGCGTTCTAATTGAAGTAAGACAAGAAATAATATAGGTTTATAAAATACACCTTATTTAAAATCCAAATTAGAATCATAAACTTATGAAAAAGACACATTTAATCGGAATCGTACTAATAGGAGTAGCTATCGTTATGCTTACATTCGCTGCTGATGATATGAGCTCTTTTTCCACTTTTACATATGCAGCATTAAACGCAGATGAAAAAGTAAAAGTTATCGGGGAATTGGCTAAAGACAAAGAAATTTATTACAATCCTGTAAAAGATCCTAATTACTTCAGTTTTTATATGAAAGACCCTGAAGGCATAGAGAAGAAAGTGGTCCTCTTAGCTGCTAAACCTCAAGATTTTGAACGTTCAGAACAAATAGTGCTAACTGGTCAAATGAAAGGGGGCGAATTTATAGCTTCTGATATGCTTATGAAGTGCCCTTCTAAATACAAAGACGAAGAAATATACATTAAAGGAGAACAAACAGCGGCGATGTAGGAAAATTGGTTTCTAAAATTAAACCTCCTACATTCCCCCAAATCGACAACTGACATATGGAATATATAGGTGAACATCTGTTGCCTGGACAAATCGGACATTTTTGCATTATACTTGGCTTTGTAGCTAGTATCCTCTCTGCTATCGCTTATTTCTTTGCTACACAAAAGCGAGATACCGAAGAATATCAATCTTGGAGAAATATAGGTCGTATAGCTTTCCTGATCCATGGCTTTAGTTTTCTTATTGTTATTGGATTGATCTTTTATATCATGGTCAATCAATTTTACGAGTATCAATATGTACAACAGCACGTCTCGCATGATCTCGATTTTCGATACATCTTTTCAGCTTTTTGGGAAGGGCAAGAAGGCAGCTTTTTGCTCTGGATGTTTTGGCATATCATCTTAGGATTTATCCTAATGGCGAATGCTAAAGAATGGGAAGCACCTGTTTTATCTACAATTGCTTTTGTAGAAATTTTTATTAGTTCCATGCTCTTGGGTATTTACATTAATATCGGAGCCGAACCTTTAAAAATTGGAATCAATCCATTGATGCTTTTACGGGATGTCATGGATGCCCCTATTTTTGCCAAAGCGGATTATGTCAGTTTGATAAAAGGAAATGGTTTAAATCCTCTACTCCAAAACTATTGGATGACGATTCATCCACCTACCCTATTTTTAGGTTTTGCCTCTACTATTGTTCCCTTTGCTTATGCTGTAGCAGGTCTTTGGACAAAACAACATAAAGCATGGTTGAAACCTGCGCTTTCTTGGGCACTCTTTTCAGGTGCTATTTTAGGTACTGGTATTTTAATGGGTGGTGCTTGGGCTTATGAAGCATTAAGTTTTGGAGGATATTGGGCTTGGGATCCTGTCGAAAATACTTCTCTTGTTCCTTGGATTATTATGATCGCAGGAATTCATACCAACTTAGTAGCGAAAAGTACTGGTTTTTCTATAAAGAGTACTTATGCGTTTTATTTGCTTGCATTCATCATGATTATCTACTCGACTACGCTTACTCGTAGTGGAATCTTAGGCGATACATCGGTGCATGCATTTACTGAAATGGGACTTGAAAGTCAATTATTTATTTTTATCCTAGGCGTTAGTTTATTGGCACTTGGCTTCTTCTTCAGTCGGTTTACCAATATTCCTTCTCCTCAAAAAGAGGAAGAAACTGCATCTAAAGAATTTTGGATGTTCATTGGTTCTTTGGTTTTATTATTTTCTTCTATACTAATTACCTTCACAACCTCGATTCCTGTTTATCAAAAAGTAGCTGAATTATTAGGTACTACGCTTAATATCACTTCGCCGATTGAACCTGTTGAACACTATAATAAGTATCAACTATGGATTGGTGTTTTTGTTGGCTTACTTTCAGGTGTTGCACAGTACTTGCGCTACAAAGAATTTAATTGGTCTAAGCATGCTGGTAAATTTACTAAACACATCGCTATAGCCTCTGTCATCTCTGCAGTACTAACAATAATCGCTGCTCAATGGATCAATGTTTTTGCTTGGCAATATAAGCTATTATTATTCTCGGCTATGTTTGGTATCATTACCAATCTCGATTACCTTTTTACTTTTATAAAAGGCAACCTAAAGTTAGCAGGGTCTGTTTTTGCTCACGTTGGTTTTGGTATTATGGTCGTCGGTATTTTAGCATCTGGTCTAAACAAAGAACATATTTCTACTAATCGATTTGCACAAGACGGCTTGGTGAATGGAATGGATACTAAGAAAAATATTTTATTGATTGAAGACTCTCCTATGTTTATGAGTGGCTACGAAGTTACTTATGTAGGTGACACGCTCAACAAGTTTGTTCGTTCATACGAAATCAATTACAAACGTAAAGATAAAGCAGGTAATATTGTAGAAGAATTTTCATTATTCCCTAATGTACAATACGACAAAGGATTCTCTAAAGTAGCGGCAACTAATCCGTCTACGAAGCATTATTTACACAAAGATATTTTTACACATATTGCTTCTTTGCCTCCACAAGAAATGGATATGCAAGTGGCAAAAGACTTAGAAGATAGTTTGAAATATATCCGCTATGATTTAGCCATTGGCGATACGATTGAGTTAGAAGATATGTATGTTGTTGCTGAAAGTCTGACTCGTCAGCCGGTACATGAGGAATACCATCCTGAACAAAACGATTTACCAATTGGTGCTAATCTTACGTTTATTCTAAAAGACGAAAGCCTGATGAAAGGCGAAGAACGAAAAGTATATAAAGCTTGTCCATCAATGGTATTACGAGGAAATTTGGTCTATACTTATCCGATTTTAATTGATCAATTGGGTGCTAAAACTCGTTTGGTCGATGATATTTTTGAACGAGTGTATACGCCCGAAAACAAATTAGACTATAAGGAGTATGTAATCAAAGAAGGTGGAATGGTAGAAGCTTTTGGACAAGAGATTACCTTCGAAGGATTCAATAAAAACCCTGAGCATGCCAACTATAAAGCGGAAGAAGGAGACATCGCCGTAGGTGCCATGATGAGTACCATCAACAAAAAAACGAATGAAATCATGACGGCTCAACCTGTCTATTTAATTCGTGGAAATGCTCCATATAATTTTAAAGATGAGATTGGTGACATTGGGCTTCATTTCCGTTTTGTAGAAATTAGTCCACAAACGCAAAGTATCAAATTGATGATTGCAAAGTCGGCTCCTACAGAACTGAAAATTCCTGTTGAAATTGCGACGAATGCTTACCGTTCTGACTATGTTATTTTAGAAGCGATTTTGTTTCCTGGTATCAACTTCGTTTGGCTAGGAACAATTATGATGATGTTTGGCTTGGCTTTTAGTATGATGAAACGGATGCGTGAAAAAG
>JAHDIP010000415.1 GCA_020630735.1 Saprospiraceae bacterium
CCGAAGATTGAAGAAGATGAAATTCCAATAATCAGTAAGGAAAAAAGTAGTTTAGGCCAAACTTTAAATAACATCTGGGTAGATTTTAATAAGAAGTAATAGGGTTTATGGGTTGTATTTTATTTTTTATAAAGTATAAAACACAGGTTATTAGATTAGAAAGACCTTTTTTGTATTTTTCTTTTGGTAAAAATGTATGAGGTATCATTTTTACTAAGAGGAAAGGGCCATATCCTGTCTAAAAGAATTGTATAAAATTAGAAAATTTGTTCTAATTATTAGAATAAATTAGGTCTTTTGTTCTATTTGTGGTTTGATTAGTGTGTGAATTACACAGATAGTTTAACATGGATTTGCACGGATTTATATGGATTGATACAGACTAGTTTAAGGCGGATTTTCTTTTTTGATGGGGGATCTTAGAAAATAGAAACATCCTTTTCGATTCTAATAATCGAAAAGGATGTTTCTATTTTGTTTGTTGGTTATGAAGTTGTAGGAGAAAGATTAATCTCTAATGAGGGCGATACTTCCTTTATAGAGTTTCGTGTTGCCATCTGTAAATTGTATTTCAGCAATGTAAATAAAGACTGCATCGTTCATCACCTTTCCACGGAAGAAACCATCCCAGCTATAAGCTGCATCATTCGCTTGAAAATTAGTAGCTGAAAACATCGTTTCCCCCCAGCGATCATATACTCTAAAAGAATTGATTTGTTGTACTCCTGTTCCTGCATAAATCATAAATTGATCATTAAAACCATCGCCATTTGGAGTGAAGGTGTTAGGGATGAAAACAAGTTGTTCTTTTTCTACAATTATAGTTATTTCGTCGGTGGCTTCGCAGCCATTTGCATCAAAAACGATGGCTGAATAGGTTGTTGTTTGAGTTGGTTGTACAAGAGGATTGAAACAATCTGTACAACTCATGCTTGGTTGCATTTGCCAAGCGATACTATCTACAACATAAGTAGTTTCTGCAAAAAGACTAATGCTATCTCCTAATTGTATGCTATCATCTTCTCCTAAGTTAAGTAATAATTCGGAGGCATCAGGAATCATAATTGTTGTTGACCATTCGCAACCGATAATATCTTGAATTGTAATATCGTATTGACCAGAAGGAAGATTAGCATAAATCGTTTGATCTGTAAAACTATTTCCATCGATGGAATATAAATATGGAGGAGCTCCTCCTACTATAGAACCAATTACAAAAGAAGCATTATCTTCTCCAAAACAAGAAGGTGATTGGATATCGATATTTGCATCTTGAGGACTATTTTGATTGTTTGTTACAAAAGTTGTTTCGATTGTTTCGCAACCGTTTTCATTATCAATGACTGTTAAAGTGTAAGTGCCTTCTTCATCGACTTCAGGGCTAAGAGTATTTTCTCCAGAAATGATATTGCCATCTTGTGTTGTCCATTGATAGCTAAAATTATTTCCTGTTGATGAGCTTGAAGCGTCTAGATTGATAGAGGTGGTTACACAATTTAATTCGCTAGGAAGATTGATGATGGCTATAGGCGGAGCAGCATTGGCTTGTACGAAAACGTCTATACTATTTGAACAACCGTTTACTGAATTATAAACATTTAATGTGTAGGTTCCAATGTCAAATGCTTCGTACATAATGTCTGTTGCATCTAAAAGAGGAAGGTCATTGAAGGTCCAAGAATAATCTATTGTATTACCGATACTAGATCCAGTGCCATCTAATAAAACACTTGTAATCGAGCAACCAAGTGCTTCGATATCGTTTAGTACTGCAACTGGTACTTCTGTATCTTGATTGACATTTACGTCAGTACTTGCAGTACAACCATCTGCAGAGGTTACCGTTAATAAATATGTTCCGCCAGCATCAACTATAGCTTCTGAACTATCTTCACCAGAAACAATATTTCCGTCTGTTGTTGTCCAAGTATAAGAGAGGGCATTGCCACTAGATAAAGAAGCATTTAAATTAGCAGTACTAATATTGCAGGTAATCGTCGATGGAATAGAGCTTATTGCAGTCGGTGTTTCGTAAAAAATAATCGGAGTACCTGTGCTTACTGCAAGACAAATATCGGTTAAGTCAATCATTCCTGTACCATCGTCATTTCCAATAACGGCAGAAATATAGTAGGTATCGCTAAAATTCATTATTGTTGCGTCGAAGCAAAATTCAGGAATTGAATTGGTTGCAATGATATTGCCTAAGGTATTGTCACTATTGGTATGTAAAAAGAAAAGTTGTATGTCGTTATCGTCAAAGTTTTCATTAATGGGATTGTAGGTAGCTGTAATGCAGCCTTCTCCACATTCGATAATTGGATTTAGATCCATTTGACCAACAGTACTTAAGCAGAAGCAGGTAAAATTTCCAGCGACAGAAGAAGGAGAACAGCCAGTATCATCACTAAGGGTAAAGTCAAAATCATTTCCACTAGTTATTGGTTCACTAGTCCATATAGTTCCATTCCAAGTACCTGGTGCACCCTCTATAGAGCTGACATCAATAGTGGGATTATCACCTCCATCAATTTCGATTTGTATTGTATAAGAAGAAGCAGTACCATTACATAAGGTATCAACAGCTATGACTTCAGGTGCTACGACAATATTAATATTTACATCATTTGTTACTTCACCAACGCAACCATCGTTTACACTTACAATTGTAAGATTGTCGCCTTCGCTCACTTCAATTACTTGAGGGCTAGAATTGAACGTAGAACTTGTAATTGTACCATCGTTATCAAACTCTACATCCCACGGACCTATACCTGTTAAGTTAAGGTTTAGTTCAACCATATCGTTTGTACCAGCGCAAATTGTTCCATTACCAGATAGGCTTGCAGTTGGAGTTTCAATAACGGTAATTTCCATTATGCTTGGGATGCTTTCGCAACCATCAACTAAAGGATCGAATTCTGTAAGGTAGACTTGATAAGTACCAGTTGTATTTGTAATGTAATTTGGTAGATCAATAGAGTTTCCTGTACCGATGAGTATGCCTGTTGTATTAGGATCATTGTCATACCAATTGATTTGATTAACATCAAGATTAGGAGAGGATGTTAGAATTGTAGGAAGAACATCATCCATACAATAAGGACCAAAAACATCGGGAGTAGGAGCTTCTACATTACAAAAAATTTCGTCGCTTGAAAAATTCCATGTACAGTC
>JAHDIP010000105.1 GCA_020630735.1 Saprospiraceae bacterium
TAGCAAAAGAGCATAAACGAAATCAGGAAGTTATTTTTTAACCATTACTTAATTAAACTACCCAAAAAATCTTAACGCTAAAATTGCCCGCTTAATTAACACGTACTACTTAAAAAGCCTTGAAGAAAAATTCTTCAAGGCTTTTTACTTCCTTTTTCTCAGAAGATAACTTCTTGGTATAAAATTTGGTTACATTATCCTTGAAACAATCCTACTCTACCTTATTCCCCTTCTTTATTTTTTCTCTCTCATTGTATCAATTTTTTTATCCACTAATCTACAAAGAGAAAATATATGACTCTTTTTGATCAAGACACTCCTATGCACAAGTTATACTTTTGTATTTTTGGCATAGTAATAATTTCATTTTCTACCGTTGCTTTTGTAGAACAACGTGCATCGGCCTTAAATGATGACGTTATTGTTGTCATGAATTCTAATGTCGTTTTTGATGTTTTAGAAAATGATATAGTAGGAGAATCCTTACCCGAAATTGGCATTGTCAGTCAACCTAAACATGGAATGGTAAATATGAATAATGACTTGAGTTTTACCTATACTCCAAAACAAGATATTTGTGAACATATTGACTCTTTTATGTATTTCATAGCTAAAGATGGCAACTATGATAGAGCAACAGTATATGTAGACATTTTGTGTGAACCGCTGACCTTCATTAGTGGTTTTTCGCCAGACAAAAAGTCTACTTATAATAGTTTCACTATTTTAGGTATCGAAAACTATCCACAAAACTCTTTGCACATTTTCGATAAATGGGGAAAGGAAATTTATTATACACAAAACTATAAAAATGATTGGAATGGAACTACTGTAAAAGAGCAAGAGGTAGAAGACATGTTCTATTATGTATTTTTGGATGGCTTGGGTAATATGTATTCAGGTTATATTCAACTTTCTTTAGAAGTAGATGATATTTCGAGTAGATAAGTATTCTTGGTCTCAATTTACTTTTTATCTACTCCCCTACTCTTTAGTTACTCCTTTAAGAAAAGGAACAAATCTAAAATCATCTAATATCGTTTCAGAATATCTATCTTTTGATTCTCGAACAATTTTATACATTTTTTGATTGACATCTCCTACTGGAATGACAAGGATTCCTCCTACTTCTAGTTGCTTCAACAATGCTTCGGGTACAGAAGGTGCTCCAGCCGTTACGATTATTTTATCAAAAGGGGCAAATTCAGGAAGCCCTTTATAACCATCTCTATGATAGGTTCGTACTCCTTCTAGTCCCAAATCTTCTAATAATTGTTTAGAACGTTTATGCAATAATTCTTGCCGTTCAATAGTATAAACTCGTGCGCCAATCATTGCTAGTATAGCTGCTTGATAGCCCGATCCTGTTCCTACTTCTAATACACGATCTCGTTTTTTAATATCTAGTAAAATTGTTTGGTAGGCTACTGTATAAGGCTGTGATATAGTTTGGCTATTGCCTATCGGAAAAGCTTTATCCTGATAAGCCCATTCTTCAAACGCTTTTTCTAAGAAAAAATGCCTTGGCAAATTTGCCATAGCAGATAACACGCGCTGATCTCTTATTCCTTTCTTCTTTAGGGTCTCAATTAGCTGCCGACGCAATCCTTTATGTCGATAGGTATCTTTCACGCACAAAAATTTAATTATTTATCATAAAAAAATGTATAGGGCAAGGTAGCGTTTTTTATCCTTAATTTCGCCTGAAATTCTCTTCTTTTTACTCCATTAGGTACTTGAATTTACAATAAGTTCATTTAAAGTTTAGGAAGATTTTATATATATTCTTATGTATATTCCCCTAGCATTATTAATTTTGGCTTCTCTTTGATAATAGACTTGTTATCTATATCATTAAAACAGGTCTAGCAGAAACTATTTTTTTTACAAAAAATGATAAATAATGACAAAGATAAAATTTGGTACTGATGGTTGGAGAGCCATTATTGCACTGGAGTATACTGTAGATAATGTTATCAGAGTTACCGAAGGTGCTGCTAAATGGATGCGCAAAAACAAATACACCAAAGTAGTCGTAGGACACGATTGCCGTTTTGGTGGCCCTATGTTTGCGGAGACCACAACTAGAGCTTTTGGTGCCTATGGTATCAAAGTACTTTTAGCAAAAGATTACGTTTCTACACCAATGGTTTCGTTAGGTGTGCTAAAAACTGAATCTGATCTGGGAATAGTAATAACAGCAAGTCACAATCCACCAAGTTATAATGGCTACAAATTGAAGTCTGCTTATGGAGGACCAACTATCCCAGTTCATATTGCTGAAGTAGAAGACCAAATTCCAAATAAACCAAAATCAGACCTTCCAACAATTGAAGAAATGGAAGAAAATGGCTTGCTAGAATACATCGACCTAGAAGGTATGTACATCGACCATGTTAAAGCTAATTTTGATTTAGAAGCTATTCGTAATTCAGGTATTAAACTAGCTTACGATGCTATGTATGGCGCAGGAAAACGTGCGATGATGCGTTTACTTCCTGACTCTGTATTTATTCACTGCGATGACAATCCTTCTTTTAAAGGGCAAGCACCTGAACCTATTCACAGAAACCTACAAGAACTATCTGACCTGATCAAAAATGATAAAACAATTGATTGTGGTTTGGCCAATGATGGTGATGCAGATCGTATAGGTATGTATGATGCAGATGGTAATTTTGTAGATTCACACCACTTATTGTTAATCTTGTTGTTGTATATGACTCAGCATAAAAAACAAACAGGTAAGGTTGTAGTTTCATGCTCTGTTACCAATAAGCTTCGTCAAATGGCTGATCTATATGGATTAGAATTCATTCAGACTAAAATTGGTTTTAAGCACATTGCTGAAATTATGACAACTACTGAAGTTGTAGTAGGTGGTGAAGAGTCTGGTGGTATCACTGTAAATGGTCATATTCCTGAACGTGATGGTATTTGGATGGGAATGCTTATACTTGAGTTTATGGCTAAAACAGGAAAATCATTAAAAGCATTGATCAAAGATGTATACAAAATTGTTGGTGCATTTTCGTTCAATCGTGATGATTTACACATCAAAGAAAGTCAAAAACAAGCGATCGTTAAGCAATGCAAAACGAACCCTTATAAAGCATTTGGAAAGTATAAGGTTCACCGTTTAGAAACTATCGATGGGTTTAAGTTTTTCTTAAGTGCTGATGAAAATGAATGGGTAATGATCCGTCCTTCAGGTACAGAACCTGTGCTACGAGTCTACGCTCAAGCACCTAATGCAAAAGGTGTTCGATCTATTTTAGATGCTACAAAAGAAACTATTTTAAATTAGAACAGAGATATTATCAGAGATAAAAAAAATGGTGTCGAATGTTCGACACCATTTTTTTTATCTCTGATTTAAATTTTTATTTTGACTAATCAAAGACTATCTTAATTCATAAATACTTTGAGTGAATTAGTATTATTATCCATTGAAGACTCGCTGTGTTTAGGGCTTTCTATGGTAGCATGAATATAACCACCAGCTCTAATGCCTTTAGGGAGTTTTACATTGTGGATCATACGTTGATCGCTACTACCTTTTAAGGTTGGAATATCTACAGTTTTAAGCCTAATATCATTTCTAGTAGGCTTTTCGCTATTACTCCAGTAGTACGTTATTTTAGCTGGTGAAGAAGCCATTGTACCTCTATTCTGTACTACAGTAATCAATTTTACTTTTTTACCAGGAGCAGGTTTTCTGTTTGTCATCCCTAAGTTGGAGATTAATAAATCAACTCTAGATTCGTATATAACTTTCCCATCATTTCCTTTGTCTTTAGGGAAGTCAGAATGAGGACGAGTAGGACTATCTGTTGTTACACTCTTTCCATCCTTTACTGGAGGCGGAGGTTGAACACCACCTGTTTTAGGAGGAGGATTTTGCATATTCAATTCATCTTTCGTATTCTTCTTAACGGTCTTTCTTACGCCTTGTACCGTTAGCGCTGTTGTTCCTCTGTTATTTTTAAAGTTTGTTTCTTTGTTACGACCACTTTCAATACGAGCATGAACGAAATAATTTCCTGATTTCGTTAACTTCGTAATTGTAAGTTTTTCAGCAAGTGCTATAGCCTTACCAACTGCAATTACAGGAAGATCTTTAGTACCTAGTAATTGATCGTTTTCTGTAGGTGTTTGTGTATTTCCCAACCAAAAACTAACACGTGTAGGAACAGTAGCATTGGCACCTTTATTAACGATATTCGCTTTTACAACTACTACATCGCCAGGTTTGATTACCTCCATATTTGTACTAATACCTCCATCAAACATTAAATCGGAAGATCCTACAGTTGTTGAATTTCCTTTTGTAAATCCTGTATCAACTTGGCTTTTTTTCTTTCCCTTAATCATAAACTCTCGAGCAACATGATTATTAGTATTATTAGATTCTTTATTTTTTCCAGAGTCGATAACGGTATGTAAATAATATTTTGTGCCAGATTCCATTCCTCTAGGTAATAAAAATTCTTTTCTCTTCGATGCTTTCTCCGAAGTCTTAAGTGCATCTAATTTAGCCGTACCAAGTAATATATCAGACACCGCTTTTGTGTTATTTCTTCCTAGGTAAAAACTTACAGTAGTTGGTACAGAAGTCATAGAACCAGTATTAGTTATCATTGTACTTACCACCAATCTCTCTCCAGGAGCAAGTTCACTGTTTTCTAAAAGTGCACGTCCTCTACCTTCAAAAGTAAGGTCGCAAGACCCGCTTGCACTTATTTGGGCTGTAGCCGTTGTACTAAAGAATACACATAGCATTAAGCAGCTTAAAATCGTTAGGTTTTTCATAATGGAATATTTTAATGATAGATCAAAAACGTTTATAAAATATAAGCGTCTTTATATGTAAAGACTATTATTATTCAAAAGGGTAACTTTATACAGGAAGTTTTGTGACTTGATGAGCCAAATTTAAACCTTTATTAACAATAAAAATATGGATTTGTTATAAATTTTAAGATATACCTACTAATATTCGGCTATCGGATCATCATCTATTCCTACTGTTTGATTTTCAGTAGCTTTAAACGTTTAGCAATCCGAAAAACCACTTTGGTTGCAGTATATAAAGAATGTAGTAAAAGCGAAACAATACTTTCAACCTTAGTAACGAGTAAAAAACAAGTCCAACATCTTAGGTAGTCTAATTTGAATCTAGACTAGGCAAAAAACGCAAGCGATGCAGTTGGACTAGCTTGTATTAGATACAACTGCAAAGCAAAAACGGTGAGTATTTTTAACGACGTACAAATTTTAAATTAGGCAGCTACAGATGCGGAAGTTATTATTTAGTTGTTACTTACTCAGCCTAAAAATACAAAAGCCTTTGGAATTTATATCCAAAGGCTTTTTAATATTTTGAGTTATTATGTAGTAATAACTATTCTTCTTCTGATCTAGATGTTGCATCTGGCGATTTACCCAAGGCTTCATTTACCTCTTGAACATCCTCTTCAGGAGCATCTTTTTGTTCTATTCCAAGAAGATCGACAACAGCATCTTCCACTTTATCAGCTACAACTGTGGCAATAGCCTTAGCTGTATCAACAACGTCTTCCATTGTTTCTCCTGCAGTAACACTAATTGCTTCAACCAAAGATTCTTCTTTGACTTCTGCTGCTATTGATTCAACTTCTGTTTCCACCTCTTTGACTTCTTCTACTTTATCGTCAGATACAGCAATAGGCGGAACAGGTACATTGCCTTTAATAGCATTTGCAGCATTCGATAATTTATCATCTTCTTGCACACGTGCCTCTTCATTCTGCTTGATTTTATCCGCAATTTTTTCTTTTGCTTCTAGTCTAGCAGCCTCGATACGTTCTCGTTCGGCACGTTTAGCATCTCTATCTTTTTGGGTTTCGATTCTAGCTTCCAACTCTGACTTAGTTTGCATCATTTCACCAAGCTTTTCTTCTTTAGATCGAATGCGTTCTTCAATCATTTTTATTTTTGCTTGTCGAATTTGAGCTTCTAATTGACCATCAGAGTTAGCGATTTTTCTATCTTGAAAAGATAAATCATCTTTATCTCGTTGGATAGACTTCTCCATTTTAGAAATTGCAGTAATCAACCCTTGGTAACGACGATTAAGACGTTCAGAAGGTGAACTATCATTTAATGCATTGGAGCCAAACCGTTTTTCTTTTACAGTTTTGAACGCACCATCCAATCGTTCCCAAACTTCGGAGCGGTGCTCTTTGGTAAATTTAGCCTCTTTGAACTTGCGTTGCAAAGACTTTAATTCATCAAAAATACTAGAGAGACGTTGATCTTTTTTGATACGCTCTTCTACATCTGCCAAGCTAGACATAAACTTAGTATGTTGCTCAGCAGAAACTTTCTGAAATTCTTTGTCGAGCGATGCCCTTAGACCTTTCATACTATTAAATAACTCATTGGTGTTATCTCTTAGTACATTAGCATGCTCTCTAAATAAATTACGATCTCGTACTTGTTCTTGAACTTTAGACCAAAAAGATTTTAAGGATTCCCACACAGCAGAATCGTAGTCGGTAAGAGAATCGACTTTCGCTTTGAGTTCGCCAAGTTCAGATTGGTAAACCTCGTTTAACTTAGAAGACAGTACAATAAAGTGCCATTCTGTTTGGGCACGTTGCACAATATCTCCTCGTTCTACTTTTAATGTTTCGGGAAGTAAACTTTCACTAACGGTTAGTTCACGCTCAAGGTGAGTATGTCCTTCGGGAAAAAGAACCTCCTCATCGTTTCGCCAATTGGTAAGCATTTGTTTGCCAAAATCTTCAGTGGCAATTGATTCTGGAAAAGTCCAAATATCAACTTTGTTATCTTTAGGGCGCAATTGCATCGCTATCAACACTTTATTATCAGCTTCATCTGCACCCCATAGTACGAGTTTCGTCTTCATGTTTCCTGTATTTTAGTTACAATTATTACTAGTTATATATTGTTTAAACTTAGCATTTAATAAGTATAAACCTAATTTCTTCTATACATTATCAGGTAGCATTTTAGCTACTGCACGACTCCTTGTCTTCTTCGTTACCTCTTATAAATCAGTTTGTTACTGTATATTTTATTATGCATCGAGTGCAAAATTACTAATTTCTAGCTTTTAAAATTAGTAAAATAGCTGATAACCGTCAAATTTTCTTCCCTATTTTTTTCAAAAAAAAAAGAAAAAGTGACATGATTTTTTTCGTATCCCAACAACAGTAAAATCAAAAAGAAGATATTTTTCCACCCTCGTAGCCCATTTATTTGCTACAAACAGTCTATTGTTATATGTTCTTCTTTATTTCTTTATCATAGATAAACCTACCAATTTCTGAGCGACTAAATATTCTGCTATTTGGATAGCATTTGTGGCAGCTCCTTTTCTAAGATTATCAGAAACGATCCATAGATTCATCGCATTTTGAGTAGAATTGTCTCGTCTAATTCTACCGACAAATACCTCATTTTTGTTTTTAGCAAATCGAGGCATTGGGTATTCATTCTTTTCTATATTATCTTGAAGTATTACTCCATCCGTTTCCGACAGCAGTTGTTTTACATCTTCAACTTCAAAAGCATTATTAAATTCAATATTAACGGATTCTGAATGACCACCTTGCACTGGAACTCTCACGGCTGTAGAAGTAATTCCTATGGTTTGATCATCCAAAATTTTATGCGTTTCATGTACTAATTTCATTTCCTCTTTGGTATAATCATTTTCGAGGAAAATATCACAGTGCGGAATACAATTGTCAAAAATTGGATAATGGTAAGCCATTTCTTCCGCTGTATTTCCTTGTTTTTCAGCATTGTATTGGTTCACTGCCTTCACTCCTGTCCCCGTAATGGACTGATAAGTAGAGATTACCAATCGCTTGATGTTATATTTTTTATGCAAAGGTGCTAAAGCTACCACCATTTGGATAGTAGAGCAATTAGGATTTGCAATAATTTTATCGTCTTCTGTTAAAATATCAGCATTAATTTCAGGAACGACTAACTTTTTAGTTGGGTCCATTCTCCATGCAGACGAATTATCAATAACTGTAGTTCCTACTTCTGCAAAACGAGGTGCCCATTCTTTCGAAACACTTCCTCCAGCAGAAAAAATAGCAATATCGGGTCGTGCATTGACAGCATCTTCCATACCAATAACTGTATAGTCTTTACCATTAAATGCTAAGGTTTTACCAACCGACCGAGCTGATGCTACTGGCAAAAATTCAGTTATTGGAAAATTTCGTTCTTTGAGAACTTCGCACATGACTGTACCAACAAGACCTGTAACACCAACTACTGCTACTTTCATTTTAATAATTCTTTAGATAAAAAAAAGGTATACATCAAAAATAAGCCCAAATATAACCTTAAACATTACATTATTAGGTTAAATATCAATACGATATTAGGTATACATTGTTTCTATAAAGTATATTTGCAAGCTTTTCCTAATTTCATTAGGAATGCAAATATACGAGCAATAACAATAATTTACCTAATTTTTGATCTATAGAAAATACAATTGTAATGAAAAAATATATTTCACTCCTTTCTTTTCTTATTGTGCCATTCGTTCTTTTTGCACAATTTGAGGATAATTTTGATGACAATAGTTTTCCTAGTACTCCTGACTGGTTTGGTAATACTGATTTATTTGTTGTAAATGCAAGCGGAGAACTACAGAATATGGATACAGCAGCAAATACCTCTTATATTTCTACTTCTGCAAGCGTACAAGGCATCACTAATTGGGATTTTTACTTCCGAATGGAGTTGGCTCCTTCTACAAGTAACCAATTGGAGATTTATTTGCAATCTGATCAGGCAGATCTTACGGGTAGTTTAAATGGTTATTTTTTGAGAATTGGGGCTAGTGGAGCAGATGATGCTATAGAATTGAGGCTAAAAACAGGCACTAGTTCTACGCTTCTATTGTCAGGGAGTTTAGGAAGTGTGGCTGCCAACCCTGCACAAGCTCGTGTAAAAGTAACTCGAGATGATAATGGCAACTGGGAGTTATTGGCAGACTATACTGGTGGCACTAACTTTGTTTCGGAAGGTACAGTTACCGATAATACACATCTGGCTGGCGACTATTTTGGCTTCGTATGCGAGTATACTTCTTCTAATGTAGATGCTTTTTTCTTTGATGATATTATGATTGCTCCTCTATTTGTGGACATGACTCCGCCTGCTGTTGTATCTGTAATGGCAATTTCGGCTACCGAAGTAGATGTAACATTTGATGAGGCTCTAGATCCAACTAGTGCTGAGAATACCTCAAACTATGAAATAGATAATGGAATAAATGTTACAGATGCCATGCTAGATGGAAGCGATCCTACACTTGTTCATTTAACGGTTGATCCTGCGCTAGAGAGTTTGCAAGACTACATACTTACGAGTAGTGGAATACAAGATTTGACAAACAATCCTTCTGTATCTACCGATAGTCCTTTTAGCTTTTTAGAAGCTGTTGGTGCAGAACAGTATGACATTTTAATTAATGAATTTTTTCCAGACCCCAATCCTGTTATAAATGGCTTGCCTGAAGAAGAATTTGTAGAATTGTATAATAGAAGTAATAAAGTTATTGACCTAGATGGTTTTCAGTTTAATGATTCAAATAGTGAATCGACCTTACCTTCTTTTATCTTACTACCAGACAGCTATCTGATTCTTTGTAAAACGAGTGCTGTTGATGCTTTTGTTCCTTATGGAGACGTGCTTGGTGTTCCCTCTTTTCCTGGCTTAACAAATGGCGGAGAAATTCTAAGCCTTTTGGATCAAAATGATGAAGTCATTCATTCTGTTACTTATAGTTCACCTGAATCTTATAATGACGAAGAGCGAGATGGCGGTGGCTACACCATAGAGCTTGTCAATCCCAACCTTTATTGTCAAGGTGGTTTTGATAACTGGCAGGCATCTTTAGATCCTGAAGCGGGAACCCCAGGAAGAGAAAACTCTGTGTTTGATAATACACCTGATACCCAAGGTCCCGCTTTATTAAGTGCAACTATAGTTGGTGATAATCAGGTTCGCTTGTCGTTTGACGATTTCTTAGATGCTTCAGCTGAAATAGTTTCAAATTATAGTCTAAGTCCTTCTGCAGGAACATTGGAAAGTGCCATTCTCGAAGCTCCCGAAAATAATACCGTAATATTAACCTTTCAGAATAATTTTGAAGACATGACCACTTATACTGTTACAGTAAATAATATTACTGACTGTTTAGGGAATCCTGTCGATCCAAATACTACTGATTTTACTTATTTCTTTTCTGAAATGGCCGAACGGTTTGATGTTATCATTACCGAAATAATGGCTGACCCTACCCTCCCTGATGGAGGAACTCTAGGATTACCTGAACAAGAATATATCGAATTATACAATCGAAGTGACAAAGTCATTAATCTCGAAAACCACCTACTCAGTAGTGGTTCGATGGTCATGTTGCCACCTCAGATATTGATGCCTGGAGAATATATCGTATTGTATGAAGCCGACTTAGAAAGCTTTGGCGTATATGGTGATACACTTGCATTAGACAATTTCGTATCGCTTAGCAATACGGGAGATGAAATTATTTTATATAACCCTATGGGTGAGGTTGTCAATGCTGTTTTTTATACCGATGATTGGTACCAAAGTACGTCTAAAGACGATGGCAGTTGGTCTTTAGAATTGATTAATCCTAATGCACCCTGTGAGTTTGAAAATAATTGGCGTGCTTCTGTAGATATAAGTGGTGGAACGCCCGCTCAAGCCAATTCGGTTTTAGACAGCGAGCCATCTGCAAGTACTCCTCTTGACCTCACCAAAGCATTCCCTGTTACCAATGATACGATTCGGTTGTATTTTAACAAAGCGGTAGATGTAGCTAGTGCTTCCGATCCTTCCAATTATACCATTGATGGATTGACTGTAACGGGCGCTATTGTGGAAGAACCATCGTTCAATACAGTACTTATTGCTTTATCCTCTCCTATTTTTGAAACGGAAATTTACACCGTTACTATTAGCAGTGCAGTAACAGACTGTCAAGGTAGTCCTGTTGGGCAATTTAATAGTACTCAATTTGCGATTCCAGTACCAATTGATTCGCTTGATTTGATCATCAATGAAGTGTTATTTTTTCCAGAAACAGGTGGTTCTCGTTTTGTCGAATTATACAACCGTTCTGAAAAGGTCATCAACCTTGCTGACTTGAATATTACTGATCGTAATGACACCCTTGATATTGATGATGCAATTCGAGTGACGACGAAGTGTTTACTATTTCCTGGAGAATATATTGTGTTGACGCCTAGCCCGATAGATGTTCGCTCAAGGTATGTTACTCAAAATCCAAGAGCTTTTTTGGAAGTAAATCTGCCTTCGTTTAATTCGATACTTGATGAAGTTGTTATCTATGTTTCTTATAATGGTGAAGAGCAAATTATAGATGAGCTACGATACACTAGAGATTATCATTTTGAATTATTGAATAATCAAAGAGGCGTTTCGTTAGAACGAATTGACTTTGAAAGTCCTACGGACCAACGTAGTAATTGGCATTCGGCTTCTCAGGCAGTAGGTTTTGCGACACCAACTTACCTCAACTCTCAGACCTTTACAAACCCTAGTACAGATGCTACAGTAGAGATACAGAATGCTACGTTTTCACCAAATGAAGATGGTTTTGAAGATTTTCTATTGATCAATTTTGCCGCTGATAAAAATGGCTATTCTGCCTCTATTGATATCTATGATGCCAAAGGTCGTTTAGTCAAAAAATTAGCCAATAATGAACTGTTAGGTTCTGAAACAAGCTACAAATGGGATGGAGATACTTCTGAAAATAGTAAAGCCCGAATTGGTGTCTATGTGCTGTTTATCGAGCTATTTTCGCCAGACGGTTCAGTAGAACAAATCAAAAAGACCTGCGTAGTAGCAGGACAGTTATAAAAAAATCGTATATTTGTAATCAAAAGAGCAAGGCTTGTGACTTGCTCTTTTGATCCTCGTCTAAATAGTAAATAACCCACTCAAATAAGCTGCATAACCTCACAAGCCAATTAGTTCTTTCAAAAATCCTATTATCTAGCAGCTATTGTTAAGAAAAACGTTTTATAGGAGAATATAAAAATATACATCAAAAGCGGACTTTACGGTCTGGTTTTTGCCTTTAGTCTATAAAGTAACAGTCAAATAATAACATCCAGATTTATGGTTGTAAAATCTTTGTTCGTTACTAATTCATTCCTATATCTTAGCTCCCAACAACCATATTTTTACTAAATAACTGTTTTCATTGAAGCAAATCGCTGATTTATGCGTATTCAAATAGGTAATCTTTTTTTACGATTGCAAAAAATGTTATATTTACAACGATGATAAGTCGCTTACTAAGTTATACACCTATCCAATTCACCTTGTCACTTCTAATAATTTTAGGAGCTATCTTTTGTGTATTTACACCAAACTATTTATTATTCAAACAAGGAGAATTATATGCCGTTCAAATCATGCTAGGTTATATGGCATTGGGAATGATCTTTTTGGTCGCCAAACAACCTCGTCTGGTCTTTACCAGCTTCACATGTTGTGCAGCACTTTGTATGTTTTTGAAACATTCAGCTAATGGTGCCTTAAAGTTTCCTGCCAAAACAAATGAAGCAACCGTTTCTGTTGCCCATTTTAATCTATCAAACGCTGATCATGATTTGGTAAATGAGGTACTCAAAACAAATGCGGATATCATTTCTTTCCAAGAGGTAAACCCTATTTGGAAAAAAGAATTAGAAAAACTATCAAAACACTATCCCAATAACTATGTTATAGCTGACATGGATTTTGGTATGGCTGTATACTCCAGATATCAATTCGAAAAAATAGATACCTTCTTATTTAATAATATTCCAAACATTACTGGAAGTATCAAAGCAGAAGGTACCAAAGCGGAGGTACACTTTATTAGTTCGTATACCAAACCATTATTTTATCTAAAAGATTACGAACAACTAAAAAATCATTTGCAATCTATTACAGATCATGCAACAGAACTTAATGCTCCACTCATTACGATGGGAGGTTATAATGCCGTTCCTTGGTCAAACGAAATTTTGAGTTTTAGAGAAGCAGTAAATCTAAATGATAGCCGAAGAGGTTTTGTACCACGCTTCCCTAATTTTTTCCAAATACCTTTCGATCACATTTTCTATTCTGAACATCTACAATGTTTCAACTTCAACTCTATAGATAATGCTGCTTCTGAATATGTTGGCATAATGGGAATTTACCAATTCCGATCCGATTACCCCTATGATCAAAAAACGATTAAATAGTTTTAAGTATGCCTTTAATGGTATTGTAGAACTTATTCGCTCCCAACCAAACGCTAAAATTCATCTAGCCTTTACCTGTATAGTTATTGCAGGCGGTTTCTTTTTCCAGATTTCGACTACAGAATGGTGTTTGTCCATTCTTTCTATTGCACTTGTTCTTAGTGCTGAAGCTTTTAATACCTCACTAGAGTACCTAACAGATTTAGTTTCTCCTGATTACCACGAACTAGCAGGTAAGACTAAAGACGTAGCCGCAGGTGCTGTACTTATTTCTGCCATTGGAGCAGCCATAGTAGGATCTATTATATTTCTACCTAAAGTGTTCTTACTTTTTAATTAAAAAGAAGGAGGCAAGAAACATGATTTATTCTTGCATTGGTTAGCATCCCACTTCACATATAGCTAAACTTTCCACAAGGAGCATCAGTTATACCTAACAGTATTCGGTTTTCGGATCATCATGGGAAGCTATCGTTTGATTTTAAGTAGCTTTAATTGATTCGGAATCCGAAAACCACTTTGGTTGCTGTATATAAATTTATTGCTGTACAATAATTCAATGTTTCTAATGGTTTATATCCCATAAAAGCAAGCAGATAGGCACAATATTAGCATTACCATACAATAGAAAAAGCATTGCTCCCATGAATTTAAAGAATAGCATCTTAGTTTTTTTTGGCATACTAATATCTTTTCACATAAGTGCACAAGAACAATTAGGACTTAGAATAGAAAATTATTCTGGTATTAATGGTGTACTGCTCAATCCTACACACAACCTTACGAGTCCTTTTGCTTGGGACGTTAATCTTATCGCCGTTGGTCAATTTGTTGATAATAATTTTGGTTACGTTAATACCACACGTTTAATCGAACTAGCCAAAAATGCTGAGAATATTGAACCTGCAGGTGATCTTAATGAAGACCAACAACCTTCCCAAGATGCACTCGTCTTTGATTTTTATGATAATAATAAAAAGAAATTTCTGACCGCTACTACGAATATCATGGGACCTTCTTTTATGGTGAATCTCAATAGTGGACATACTTTTGGTTTGTTCACTAATGGTCGTGTAGCTGTAAGTGCGCAAAGCATCCCAGGAAACCTTAACTATTATGAATTTAATCGTACTTCATTTTTCGAATATATCGAAGCTGATCCATTTACGATTGCTAGTATGGTTTGGAGCGAATTGGGTTTAAATTATGCTTATCGAGGAACAACTGTTGATGGTTCTTTTGGTATCGGTGCTAATGTAAAATTCTTAAACGGCTATGAAGCTTTTGTTGTAAAAAATAATCAGACGACTAGCTTTGCTCAATTTCCAGGAGACTCTCTTCATTTTACAGGTGCCAATTTTGATTATGCCTTTACCAATTCTAATACTAGTGGCGAAGATTTTAACCGACAAAAAAATGGTGCTGGTGTAGCTTTCGATCTTGGCGCAATGTTTACGATAGATTCTGGTGATAATACCTATCTATGGAAATTTGGTGCTGCGCTCTTGGATATCGGTCGCATTAAGTTTACTAAAAATGCACAGCGACATAGGATCATTACCGATAGTTTATTTACACTTTCTAGCACTGCTTTCGAAAATGCTGATGATGTAATGGAGTTGACAAATACATTAAGTATTCAAAGTTTAGGCGATAGCTTGGCTTCCTCTAGTGCCAATCAATTTAGTGTTTGGCTACCAACAGCATTAAGCCTGCAAGCAGATTATACCATTAATCCTTTATTCCGAGTAAATGCTACTTTGATTCAACGCATTCCTATCGGCGAGTTTGCGATTAAACGAGGAAACCTCTTAGCAATTACACCTCGTTTTGAACATCGTTGGTTGGGAGCTGCTTTGCCTATTTCTTTATACAATTGGCAACAGCTTAACCTTGGCTTATCTCTACGTCTTGCCTTCCTAACTATCGGAACCGAAAACTTGGGTAGTATCATCAATCGCTCTGATTTTACAGGTACTGACTTTTATGTTGCGCTAAAAATTAATCCATTTAAACTCAATATTGGCGGGGGCATCGGCGGAGGTGGAGGCAAAAAAGGAATTAAATGTTATGACTTTTAAAAAGTTAACATTTTTTTTCTTTACAATAACTCTACAAATAGTAATCTAACAGTCTACAAAAAATCTACAAGTTCTAAAATAAAAATACCCTTGGCTTATTCAAAAACAAGGCCAAGGGCATTTATTTTTATTGCAATTATCTACAAATGAGCGAATTAGCAACATCCGCCACCATCATAAAAATAAGTAGATTCCGAAATAAAGATGTCTTTACGCCCTAAATCGGCTAAAGCCCCCGCTGTCTTGTCACAGACAGATAAAGGCTGATTCGCTAGAAGGGTATGCCCCTTTTTATCATCAAAAAATTCTTCATCACCAAAATAAATGGCTGTTTTACCTGTAAATACACAAGGGCCATCTTCTGGCATTGGATCTTTGATTGCACAAATTTCAACACTTTCAATATAGATCAACTCGTTTACATCATAGTGTTGTGGAGACAAAATACGGTACGGTCTTCTGGCTCTAATTTCTACTGTTCCAAAACCACAATCTGTAATCGTTTTGATATAATCTTTTAACGGCAAAGCACCACTTAAACATAAAGCTCTAAGGCGTTCATCATTTTTGATATGCTCTGGCATTCCGCTTTCGCAAGTAGGATCAGAAAGTACAAGGCGTCCATGCGGTTTTAATACCCTGTACGTTTCTTGTAGTGCCTTTTTCAGTTCATCTGCTTTGAAGATATTGAATAAGCAATTTTGAGCAACGACATCTACTTCCTCGTCTTTTAGAGGAAGATTAAGCGCATCGCCTTTTCTCAAATCCACAAAATCGGACTGAAACCAGCTATTTTTTTCTTCTGCTTCTTTAAAGTTTGTTTGTGAAGCAGTTAGCATTTCGTCTACGACATCGACACCTATAACACCGCCTTTTCTTCTACTGAAGTAGGCAAACTGTAGTAATTCCATTCCGCCACCTACTCCGATATAGAGTATAGAAGGTGAGTTGGACAAATCACGAGGATGAACAGTGCTTCCACAACCATAATTCATTTGTAACATTATGGAAGGAATATCTAAGCCTGGCAGTTGCCAAATAGGAGTTGTTGTACAGCATAATCCGACATCTGGACTTTCGGCTGCTTTTTTGTAAACGTCTTTGGTTGTTTCTAAATAAGATAAATCCATATAAGTCTATTATTTTTTTAGTAAAAGTAAGCTTTTTTAAACAGCTTAGATGTCATTAGACGGACTAAGTTTTAAGAATAAATCAATCTAATAAATCAGTTTATTCTACATAACAATAAATAATGAATGAAAAAATATTTTAATAAGTTTAACTAAATCTATGTCACAAATCTAAAGGTCGTCCGTAGAACCTTTTTTATATACTGCATACCTTGTTTTAGTAATTTATATAACCCCCAACCTAACAAAGTATGAGAAAGACCTTAAAACAAACTAGTAAATTTGCTATTTTCCTTGCATTCTTAATGCTCGCTACAGGCATTCGTGCGCAGTCTGATGCGACTAAAGTACTGGCAAGCAATGAAGAAAAAGAGACAACTATTTCAAAAACATTGAAGCGAAAGTTTTTGAGAGATGCCGCACGTTTAGCCTTACGAATGGAAGCAAAGATGGAAGAATTGCGCTACCAAAATATCACTATACCCAGAGACAATGTAGAAAATATTTACAAAGTATTGACCGATATTTATCTTAAAGATGAAAAAGCGCAAGCGATTGCACGCTGCAAAATCCATACCTTTCCCAACCCATCTATTGATCATTTTGTCATTGTCTTCAATAAAGATATAGATTGGGCTGAACCGCTCCAAATGGGCATCAATGAAACGACTAGTGAGGAATTTAATGACTTGCTAGAAGAATATGATTTGATTATCGAAAAGCACGTGCAATGGAGCGATACGCAAGATGCGATCACCATCCGCTCCAAAGAGCCGCTAAATATGGCTGCTCTTGCCAATGAGTTTTATAATATAGATGGTATTGTCGAAATAGATTTGGGTATTCCTAAAATTGGTGGTAATGACATTAATATCAAACGGATCGAAAATGGATGGGAAGTGGAATACATCCTCCGCTTTGGTTCCTACATCAGTGGTAAAGGTAAAATGCACATCTGGAAGTACGAAGCACTCGACAATGGCTCTATCAAATTCATCAACGAATCGGGGGACCCCATTCCTGCTTGGATGAAGTGCGATAATAAATTGGAGTATGATAAAAAGAAGTTAGCGTTTAGAAGCTGACTTTAAATAAAAATGAAAATTGAAATGAAAGTGAAAATCAGTACATTGGTTGTTGATTTTCATTTTTTATTTTTATTTCATTATGTTTTCACCACTCGCCCACTTTTGATGATTCCCTTTTTATTTTTCATGGTATAAAAATAGATGCCTTTGGCTAGACCTGCTAAGCTGATGGTGTGTTTTTGAAATCCTATCGACAAGTGTAACTCTCGGACAACTTGCCCTAGCTCATTGTATAAGAACCACTCCGTTTTTTCTTGAAGGACTTTTGGAAACTGTAAAGTCAAATCGATGCTGGTTGGATTGGGATAGACGAGGATGTTTGCTTCTAATTCTGTGGCTTCTGTAGCAGTAGTCATATCTTCTACTTCTACTGTACGGCAGCGGGTATCTTCGCCATATTCATTGCTGACTGTCAGGCAAACTTCGTAGATACCTTCCGCATCGTATACATGTACAGGGCAAGTATCTTGGCTCGTATTCGTATCACCAAAATCCCAAGACCAAGTGGCTGGCTCATAGGAGGATAAGTCTCGAAAATCAACACTCATATTCTCAATAGTATCTAGCTCATACCGAAAATCTGCCAAAGGAACATTATTGATACCCAAATTATCACATACAGAACCATCAAGAGGCCCCAAACGGTAGTTTGGAAAGTTGGGCATCGAAAAAAGATTATAAGTAGGTAATTCTACACTATGTTGTAAAACTTCGCAGGCATCTCCCTTTTCATTGGGTTTATTGATAACATGTAAATAATTTACAGCTCCAGAAGTCGCAGAATAAATTTTTCCATCTGGTGCCAACTGCATAAATGAAAAATGAGTGGGCAAAGTAAGTTGAGAAGGAAAGACCACTTCAAAGCCATCATAAATTGCTACCGTATCTTTTGTTGCAAAAATATCATCCGCCCATAAATCAAATTGATATAGATAATCATAAGACGCAACATACAAAAATCGAGAATTGGGAGATATCGCCACTCCAACTAGCCATGCTCCATCAATATAATTTAAACGTTGATGATTACTCAATAAGCCTGTACAACGGTCAAAATCATAAACATCTAAAAAATTACCAAGCTCTATATTTATACCATTTAATCGAACAAATTTAGATCCATCTGGTGAAAATGCTGCTTGACCAAGACCTTCCATAAACAAAGGAATATCATATTCTTCTTTTCCAATGACTTCAACTCCATCGGGTGTTAGCAATACTCGATAATAATTTGCAGAATCGTATTCAAAAATTAATAGCCACCAATCTCGACCATTGGCATGTTTGGCTGCTGTTATTTTTCCAACCTCTAATGTATCCTGAATAACAATTTGATTTTTTTCTATGGCTTCACCTAAGCCATTATTCAATGTCGGATTGACTAAGGAATAATATAAATGAGTGCTATGCAAGCCTAAAGTCGAAGTTGGATAAGCTTTCGCTTTATGAATAAGGTAATACATATTACCAAGTATCGTAGGAACAGGTAAAGCGATAGCCCCTTGTACTTGGATAAGACCATATTCAGCATGGTCATCTGTATATTCTCCAGGGTTTAAGCCATCTCCATTTTCCATTTGTTGATGGGTGCTATCAGCAATATAAATACCATTTGTATAAAATAATAAATTTCCTTCTGCATCACTTATACTAGTATTCATAGCATCAAAATTCATCTCTCTATATTGATAATACATGGTGGGTAGATTCTCCTTAAAATCAATCACCGTTCCTCCAAAACTCAAATCAGTTGGATTACTACTATAGCCAAATAGCCATGTATTATCGTGCTCTTGGGCTATTCCGCAAATAGATAATAATGAAATGTAAAGGGTAAAAGTTATTTTTTTCATGTTTTTCTTTTGTTCTTATTAAATACCAAGCACATAGAATGGGGTACTTAATTTAGATATGAAGGCAGGAAAATTTTGCCTTAAAAGATTTAAGAAATCTTAG
>JAHDIP010000416.1 GCA_020630735.1 Saprospiraceae bacterium
CTTATCAATCGATGTTGAAGCCCTATTCTTATGCCAGGAGAAAACACAGAAAACCCACTCGTATAATGTTGCAAAATACTCGTATCGTAATCATCAGCAAATTGTAAAATATCCACAGCAGATTCGTCGTGTTTCAAAAAAGAGTTGAGGTTAAACGTCAAATCTAAACCAAGAAGTAAAGACCAACTTGAATTATCTTCTGATAAATGGAAATACATGGTCGGTGATAATTGAAAAGCAAGTGCGAAACTTGATTTACTAGGGTTGGCTGTTTCGTCTATTGTTAAATCATTTCCTCCTTGGAAAGGACCAAACTTATCTTCATCGTTTAACTGTGCAGGATTAGCAGCGCCAGCTTCTAATAATTGCCACATCGCTCCACTTATAATTGCATCGTAAGTTCCTGTACCATTCAGATTTCCCGAAGCAGAAAGGACAAAAGATGGAATTAATTTTCCTGTTACAAAAAAAGATCTTTTTTGGTTTTTCATCAAGCGATAGCCTACTCCAATCGGTATTGCCAATAAACCGATACTCAACTCTTCAGTCACATTTATATTTGTTGCTAATCGTTCATAGTCAAGTATATTAGAATTAGGATCAGTTGCTATAGCTCCAAAACTAGGTGAAATAGAAAAGTCATTTAAACTACTTGAAAAACGATAAAGATATAAATGAATTCCGCCTGTCAGAAATAATGGTTTTGTACTAGAACTCTTGGCAGCAAATTTATTGGTCATGATATCTATACCAGCAGAAAAACTTAAATTACCACTATTTGAAAATTCACTGTCATCATGGTTTGATGTCCAAAATTCAGACATTTTTGCAGAAACAATTGGGTTAAATAGACTGATAGATGGTCCGATATATTGAACATAGTCATCTATTACACCTGCGCCACAACCAATGCATGAGATTTTGGTTATCTTCGCTTTCTCAGGTTTTGTTTTTCGAATATCGATTCGCATTTCCTGCTTCATCATTCTACCTCCAGCATCTACTTCTACTTGATTATTTGAGTTGACATAATTATAAATCAGCTTGTCCGCTTCTAGCACTAAAACCCAATATCCTGCTGCATCATTTATGATTTCTTTTAGCTTTAATTCCCCTACTCTTACTTGAAGTCCTTGTAATTCCATTCGACTAAAAACAGCATCTGAATAAGATCGGTAATTAATTAATTCTCCTGTTGATACTTCTTCATAATCTACTACTACTTCTGCGGTAGAACCAAAAAAGGATCTAAAATGGTTTACAGATGCTACAGTTACTCTCTTTTTGTCTTTGTCCAAAAGAGTTGCAGCTTGAGCATAATCATTCATCATCTGTTCAGTAGTATTTATAAGTTCGGCTCGCTCCTCTTCTGATAAAACAGAAGCAGGCGGATACGCTGTATTGGCAGTTTTTATTTTTAATTTCTGAGCTGGTAAAGCAAAAGCAAATAACATTATAAAAACGAGCGATAAATATATATTGCGTTTCATATTTTTTAAATTTTCGATTAACAAAATTCATCCAGATGGTAACTAGTGTGCTATTACTATTTTTTGAGTCCGCACCACGTTTCCCTTCGGATTCAGAATAGCAAGCTGATAAATTCCACTCGTTGTTGTCTCTATTTTAAACGTTGTTTTTATAGCAGCATTAATCGTATTAATTTTTCTTCTCTCTATTACTCGTCCTAATATATCGGTTATCAAAATAGAATAACTTTCTTCTGATAAGCGAGTAGCTTCTAATTGGAAACTTCCATGATTAGGATTTGGAAAAACAACTGTCTTTTTTTCCTCTAATGGTTCTTCTAAAATTCTGCGACCGACAATAGAATAAGTAGCACAAACGGGATTACTACAGTCACCATTCCATGTTTTCACCCAATAGTCAAGATCTGGATCAAAGGTATTTTCAGCAGCATAAGCTTGAAAAGTTTCATTCGGAATTTCTACAAATATCTCATCATCATTCGTTGTTTCTGAATCGAAGTATCCCCACTGATAACATTCAGCATTAGGATCTGCTACAATCATCAAATTATTTAAAGGGTAATATGAAATTGTTGCAGTATCTAAAGCTGTTGAATTGGTCACTTCGACCATTATCGTATCTGCTCCATTACATGGTGAATCAATATTATCTCCTAAAACTTCAGTAACAGTGATCATATACATACCTGGTGTTGCCCAACGTACCCACAATAGGTCATTTAGATCAGTCGTATCGGAAAGAGGTGGAGAAATATTCCATAGAAATTTACTATTTTCTCCCGGAGAAGGGTTCATTACTCGATAATAAATTTGTGAATTTTGACATACGAATAAATGGTCTCTAGAAAGAATTGGATCTGACTTTTCTGTTAAATCTACAGTTTCACATTGCGTCCAAGTACAGCCAGCTACATCAGTACCTTCATAACAGTAAGTGCCATTATCAACCTCTTGAGCTATTGGAATATTAATTGACGAAGCAGCATCTATATCGAATCCATTTAGAGTCCATTGGTAAGAAACAAAATTGGTGTCAGAGGGTGTCAATATTAGGTTTTCACCTAAACATGGATTTGTAGTTTCTATATCAAAATCAAGAGGCGTTGCTTGTACTTGAATAGCTACAGTACTTGAAGAAGAACAGCCTGCAGCATTGGTAACCATAACATTAAATGATGCATCGGTTGTAAGATTATTTATCACCCAATCACAAGAAGAAGAAGAAGTAGGATCAGTAAGTTCAGCAGAACTTGACCAAATACAAGTAGTACCAGTTCCTCCATTAACATTCAACTCAAATTGATCGCCTTCGCAAATTATATTATCACTTGCATTTCCAGAAACATCAGCAACAGCAATAGTTGAAGAAGGAAAAGGCAATACGTCAACTTGGAAATCCGCATTCATCGCAGGACATATCCCTGGCGGATCATTCGTTGTAAAACTTAATAAAATAGATCCTGTATAATTTTGTGGAGGAGTATATGTTGGATTAAAATCGGTTGGAGAAGGATTGAAATTACCTCCTTGGTTAGATTGCCAAGTCCCCCAAGTTGCCGAACCACCTACCCCTGCATGTAATGCAAATACCTCACCTTCACATAAGCTATATACTTCAGCATTAGCAGTAGCAGATGCTTCTTCACTAACGGTAAG
>JAHDIP010000417.1:0-1281 GCA_020630735.1 Saprospiraceae bacterium
TACGCATGGAAGGTGATGCCATAATGTTTTTTGAACCATCGCCGTACAATTTCTGGGCTGATGTTCAATTGTCGAAGCTGATAGTCTGTAATTTTTTCTTTCGGATTTTCTTTGACTAATTTGATGGCTGCTTGAACTTGTTCAGGTGCTTCGTTTGCATTTTCAGTAGGCTTACAAATTTTACACGGTCGATAACCATTATCCAATGCCTCTTTAAACGTGCTATAAAATTCCACATTTTCTAATTTTGGTTTTCTTGCTCGACAAGTTGCAATACAAAAGACAGAAGTCGTTTTTACACAAGCATAAAAAATACCAACCAAAGCCCTATCTTTGTTTACCAAGGCTTGGTAGTATTCCTTTATTTTTTGTTGATCTGAAATAAGCATAATATATTTTATTTGTGGAACAAAGAACTTAAAATAAAACCCGATATGCAACCGAAAACTAGACAAGTATTTTTATAAGAAAAATACCATGATTTGAGAAATTAGTTGTAATCAATAAAAGATAACTAAAAAGCTAGTATTTTTAGTCTAAAAAATATGGGAATGGGCAATTTTGCCCATTCCTAATACCTACATATTATGAAAAGACTTTTTCTTTTTCTAACAATTCTATTTTTGATTCAGGTAACAGCTCCTTCCCAAACGATAAGAGATGCAAAAAGAGATTATATTTGGTTGACAGGATATTCTAGCAATACTACTGACCTTGACTTTGGAGGAAGTAGAATAGATTTTAACACACATCCTCCTACAGTTACTTATGAATACAGAGACATTGACTATGGATATACCAATGATGTCATATGTGATTTGAATGGAAATCTTTTGCTAAGTACTAATAATGAGAAAATCGTTGGGTCTAATTTTGAAATAATAGAAAATGGAGATAGCCTGAACCCTGATGAAAGTATTTGGCAAGATAGACTTCCTCAGGGAAATCTTTTTCTGCCTAAGCCTAATGGAAGTGATTTATATTACCTCTTACATGAAGAGGCTAGCTTTGTTAATGGAGAAATAGATGGAAATATTGCTGTGGTATTTACTTTATATTACAGTCTAATTGATATGAATCAAAATGAAGAAACTGTACTGGAAAAAAATATTCCTATCCTACAAGATACGCTAGCTTATGGAATGCTAAGTGCCACCCGTCATGCTAATGGAAAAGACTGGTGGATTATTGTTCCAAAATACAACTCTAATGTATACTTTAAATTCTTATTAAGTGAAAATGGAATAAGTAACTATGAAACTCAAGCGATCGGCGATATTG
>JAHDIP010000417.1:1381-3139 GCA_020630735.1 Saprospiraceae bacterium
ATTCCAAATAATCCTAATTTTCGCCTTGGTCCAGTAGACGGTAGCCCTTGCGATACTTTAGGTATCGACAATATACCAGTGGCTAACTTCCGCTATGATATTGATACCCTTAATGGTAAACAAGTGTACTTTACCGACTTGTCTTATTTTGAGCCAGGTACTTGGTCTTGGGAATTTGGAGATGGGGGAGTGAGCCAAGATACTTGTCCTATACATAACTATGCGGCAGCGGGTATCTACGAAGTATGCTTGAGTGTGAGTAATGATAATGGCACATCACCTTATAGTACTTTTTGCCAAGATGTAGAAATCACAGATACGACAACTTCTGTTATAAACACTTCTTTGGAGAACACAATAAATGTCTTTCCCAATCCTGCAAAAGATTATTTGACCATTGCTTTTCCCGATCCAATTAGAGAAGCAACTACTTGGCAATTGTATAATGAGCTAGGCGAAGAAGTCAGAGTTTTAGCTCTAGCGCAAGGTATACAAAACCATAAAATTAGTTTAGAAGCTTTGCCCAATGGTTTGTATTTTTATACATTGAAGACTAATGATGAAACTTTAAAATCTGGGCGTATGATAAAAATAGAATAATCAAAAGGAATTAATTATTTCCCACGAACTGTCAGTACCAAGCAAATAGATTGTAATATAAGTCCAACACTAGCACCAACGACTTGCCAGCTAGAGAAGAAGTTTAGTCCAGCATAAAAAACGAAAATGAGCATTAGCATCATCACTAATGATCCTCCTACTGGTGGATAACTTTCTTTGTCAAGATCGTTAAGGATGACTAGATGAAGAAGACCGACTATGATGAGTAATAAGCCCATCATCAAACTCATGCCTTGCCATAAATTCCAGATGCTCGCCTCTTGTCCAGTTACAATGATATTGTGTTCTAAGAGCGATTGAATTTTTGCTGTTACTAGATCCTGATAATGGGCTATGGTGTGGAGTGCACCGATGAAAATGGTCGTAATGCTATTGAGTCCGTACAATATTTTTGCTGTTTTTTGCATGGTATGATTATTTAGTTATTTGAATAATTATACAACAAAAATAGAGACTGCTCCGAGCAAAGTCATTGACTTAAGTCAATAAAAGAACGTTAAATTTTTACTTTTCATTTTCACTTTTATTTCTTGGGTCGATGTCTTTTACGAATGCGACTCAAACTTTCTGGACGGATACCTAGATATTGGGCGATCATATATTGAGGTACACGATTGATAAGATCAGGTTTTTGTTCGATAAGTTTATAATAGCGTTCTTCGGGGCTGTCCATGAGTAGAGAGGTGTTTTTTTCATAAAGCTGAAACAGCTTTTGATCGCCTACTATTTTTGCTGATTTCTTAGTCGCAGGAATACATTCATAAAAACTGACAAAATCATGGAAAGGGATGGTGAGTAATTCGCAAGGTTCTAATGCTTCCGTGATCGTTTGCGAAGGTTGTTGTGTTTGGTAACTGATATAATTACCTATAAATTCGTTTTCCATAAAAAAATCTGTCGTAAACTCGTTTCCATCTTTGAGTGAATATTGCCTCAATATTCCAGAGTTAACAAAGCCCATCAGTTGACATATTTTTCCCTCCTGCTCCCAAATTTCATTTTTCTTAAGGTGCCGAACTGAAAGTTTTTGAGCAACGATATCAAAATCAGATTGATTGATCGGAATCATTTTATTTACAGCAGCAATAATAGCGTCGAAGTTCATGTATAATTTTCTTGTAAGTACTAATTATTTAA
>JAHDIP010000106.1:0-2794 GCA_020630735.1 Saprospiraceae bacterium
GATATTATGAATATGAGTTGGAGTTATTTTGGATTACCATCTGGTATTTTAGAACGCTCTCTCATACGAGTAACAGACAGTAGGACATTACTAATTGCATCATCTGGAAATGGTATAAAAGGAGTAGGAATTATGGTTGATAGCCTTCCTTTTTATCCTGCTGCTTTTGAGTTAGGTAGTCTCATTTCGGTAGCAGCTACTGGTAAAGATGAGCAACTTGCTCCTTTTAGTAATTTTTCGAAAAATCTAACAGATTTATCTGCTCCAGGTTACCAAATCGAAATAGAGCATCCTGATAATCTTTATAATGGTACCTCTTACTCTACCGCTTTTGTCACAGCAGTAGTAGCAAGTTATTTACACCTTTATCCTGATGCCAGTCCTGCCCAAATCATCCAAGCTTTACAAGCAGGTATCATTCCTATGGAACAAGATAAACTGGCTTGGGGAGGAAAATTAGATTCCTTACATCTTCTTTTAAATCTTGATTGCTTAGGAGGACATATAGAAATAGCCACCGTCACAGCTGTAGGCGGATTTCCACCCTATACTTTTTTGTGGAGCAATGGTTCGACAGATTCATTAAGTACCTCCCTTTCTACGGGAACACATAGTGTAAGTGTTTCGGATAGTTTTGGTTATAGAGAAGATTTTTTTTTTACAATTGGTGCAAGGGATTGTACTACTGAAACAATTAGCATTTTCCCAAATCCAGTTATTGATGTTATTCAAATTCAATTAGATCCTGATTTATTTGAGCGAGTAGAAATATTCAATACCAGCGGACAAATGATAGAAAGCTATGAACAGTTTGATTCTTTATTACAAGTAGATGTTGCTCCTTTTAGTTCAGGTCTTTACTTCGTAAAAGCTATTCAAAAAGATGGACAAATTTTGAGTAAACGTTTTGTAAAACGGTAATTTTTAGATAGTAAATATACTATATTGATTGGATGGCATTCTGTTATCCGATCAATAAATAGATTTTCTTCATAAATAAAAATTGATTTGCCTATGGAAATTTAAACTAGGCTACTTGTCTTCAAGGAAGACGAGCTGGCGAAGCTATGGCAAGAGCTTAGTACTTGCGATTAGATCTTATTATATATATTAAAAATAAAAGAAATGAAAACTATTATTCAAAAGTCAATCATTTTATTTTGTATTTTTCTTACATTCAACTCTTATGGAGGAGTAAGACCTGATATCAACTCTTTCTCTCCATTTCAAAGAGTACAGTTAAAAAATTTAATTTTGCAGCATGCAAGCGCTAATGGAAATGAGGTGATAAATGAACATCTCAACGGAATGGCAAATGGTATGGCATTTCATAATTATAATGAATTCTTTCTTAGTTGGCATAGGGATTATATCAGTGATCTTGAAAACTTTCTGAATAACAATGGAGGAAGTATGTTTGTCCCTCTGCCTAAATGGAATCCGACCAATTGTATTCCTAATGAGTTCTTTACTAATGCAGTAGTTCCAGGATATCCTGTATTAAATAATCAGTGCCCATCAGGGTACAATTTTTCTCGCTTCCTTAATTGCACTACTCTTTGTAATAATTATGAAGGAACGAATGCCCAGACTTTCTGTGGGAGAACACGAACGACTCCAATTGATAAATTTGCTGCTGATCTTGAATGTGAACATAATCCTGTTCATGGAAGTATAGGAGGCGTAATGAGTTCCCATTCTTCTCCAGCGGCAGCAATATTTTGGTTATGGCATGCATGGATAGATGATATCTATTGGGATTATGAACAAAATTGTACAAATAGCCCTCCTGTTTGCTCTTTATCTTTAAGCACTAGCTCCATGGATCTTCCGTCTACTAGTGGCTTTCTTAGTATTTTCAATGTAACGAGTAATAGTAATTGGACCGTTTTAGATAATGCGAATTGGATAAATTTAAATACAACTAGTGGATCTAACAATGGAGAGGTAATTTTTAGTTGTACAAAAAACACATCTACTTTTTCAAGAACAGGTACTATTACTGTTAGCTGTGGAGGCCTTACTAGAACCGTTACAATTGTTCAAGATGGAGCATCTCCTAATTATGAATTGTGTCTTCTAGGCGTAAGTCAAGAAACATTTAATATATCATCTTCAGGAGGGGAAGAAACATTCAATGTATTAAGTAGTAGTAGTAATTGGGTCGCATTAAGTAATTCTAATTGGATAATTTTAAATCCAAATAGTGGATCTAACAACGGACAGATAAGCTTTAATTGCACTGAAAATACATCAACTTTATCAAGAATGGGCATTATTACAATTAGCTGTGGAGGCATTACTAGAACTGTTACGATTGTTCAAAATGGAGCATCTTCTAATAATTGCCTCCTAGGCGTAAGTCAAGAAACAATTAATATATCATCTTTAGGAGGAGGAGAGACATTTAATGTAACGAGTAATGGTAATTGGATCGTTTCAGATAATGCAAATTGGATTACTTTAAATACAAACGGTGGATCTAACAATGGACAGGTAAGTTTTAATTATACTACAAATACACTCGCTTTATCAAGAATGGGCACTATTACAGTTAGCTGTGGGGGCATTACTAGAACTGTTACGATTGTTCAAGGTGGAGCATCTTCTAATAATCCATGCCTTCTAGGTGTAAGTCAACAAACAATTTATATATTACCTTTAGGGCAAGAAGCAACCTTTAATGTATCAAGTAATAGTAATTGGACAGCTACGACTAGTGATATTTGGATACGATTATATACAACTAGTGGTAGTGGTAATGGAGTTGTCAATTTTTCTTGTAAACCACTTT
>JAHDIP010000106.1:2894-9076 GCA_020630735.1 Saprospiraceae bacterium
CATCGTTTTCTAAACGTATAGATCAAAAGACTGTTTTAAATGAAGAAAAGATAAAGGTTTATCCAAACCCTTTTTCTGAGCGTACTACCATTTCATTTCAGTTGGAAGAAGAGACAACTATTTCTTTAGAGATCTTTGATGTAAGAGGTCAGCTTGTTCATACTATTGTTGCTAATGAACGATTGAATACAGGCGCACATAATTATGAATGGGATGCCCAAGGTCTTACTTCAGGTATTTATCTGTATGTTTTGAAAACAGATGAATCCGTTAAGTCTGGCAAGTTAATATTGAACTAATTTAGAATTTTCTATATTGAAAAACTCCTCCTTTGTGAATGTGAAGGGGGAGTTTTTATTTATATACCAAATGCAAGTTTACAGGCAATCTAGCCACCTTGTATTATTATAAAAGAGGAAGAAAAATAGAAATAATTTTCCATTCAACTTTGTATTGTTGTGTGTTTTTAGATTACTTTGTATTTGTTTAAGCACAAATGCAAATAATCTATATGAGAAACACACTCCTTTTTTTACTTAGTATAAGTATCTTTTCATGCCTTTTCGCTCAAGAATCAGAACGAGTAGACTATATGAATAGCCAAATTCAAGCGGCAAGAAGTGCAGGAGATTTAGTAACGGCTATTGCAATACTCGATTCTATTCAACTAAAATACCCCGAATGGTTTGAAGAGGGATGTGAAAAAGTAGATTCTATTTCGGCAGAAGTTATTTATCGCTATGCCTCCCTTTATTATCATAAGGATAAATTTAAAGAGGGTATTCCGTATCTTCAAAAAGCAATAAAAAAGCATCGCTGTGTTTCCAATACTAATTCTAGGATTGCAAAACTTGAAAATACATTAGGGATCTTCTTTTCAAGTATAAAAAATTATCAAGCTGCAGAAGCCCAATATAAAAAAGCGATTGTCATCAGGAAAGAATTAAATGATTTCTACTTATCCGATTCATATAATGATCTAGCAAATTTATTTAAAGAAATTGGAGATTATGAAAATGCAGATAATTATATTCAAGAAGCGATTTCTATTGCAAAAGAACAAAAGGATTATTATAGCACAGGAAAGTATGCATTGACACTATCTCACATAAAATATGAGATAGCAAAATACACGGAAGCCTTATCTTTTGCTGATACAGCTTTTTCCTATTTTTCTCAATTTGAATTAGACGAAGACATTACCGAAAAATTAGCCGATGTAAATATGCATCATGGTGATATTTTTTCAAAGCAAGACTTACCCAAAACGGCAATAAATTATTACACAAAAGCAGGATTAAGTTACGACTTACTAGGAGAAGATGGATCACTCGCTATTTTATATAATAACATAGGGCGGTGTTATAAATTAGTTCCTAAGCAAGAACAACAAGCAATTAAATACTTTAAACAATCGATTGATAAATATCAGCGAATATATAGAAATAATTATTCATTTGAATGTGCAGCGGGATACAACAACCTTGCTGATATCCATGCTGCTCAAGGTAATTATCAAGCTGCTCTCGAAGCTAACCATTTAGCCATAAAGCAACTACTACCTTCCTATCGAAAATCGAAACTTTATGCACCTATTAGCCTTGATACAATGCCTATAATAGGACTAAAACTTGAAGCACTAGTTATTCTTGATTCATTAGCCAGTAATTACAAAACACTTTATCTTCAAAACAAAAAGGAAAAAGATATCAATGCTGCAATCAATTCCTTTGAACAAGCTATTACATTGGTGGACATCATGCGAAGTGAACATCGCGAAGAAGGTTCTATGCTTTTTTGGCGAGAAAAAACTCGTGGTTTGTATGAGCGTGCTATCGAGACAGCAATTTTGGCCAATGAGTATGAAAAAGCCTTCATCTTTTGTGAAAAAAGTAAAGCAGCTTTACTATTAGATGCTTTGAATGAAGTAGAGGCAACTAATTTTATTCCAGAAGATTTGATAGAAAAAGAAAAAAGTCTTCAACAAGAAATTTTAGAATTGCAACAAAGCGATACGCTATTTCAAGTTATTATTGATAAAAAGGAAGAATTAGATCAATTTATAAAAAATATTGAAGACAGGTATCCTAAATACTATGCTTACAAATATGATATTAAAACTAAATCAATTGCCGATGTACAAGAAGAGTTGTTAGATAACAATATGACTTTGGTGGAATATTTTCTAACTAAAAATAAGCTATATGCTTTTGTGATTGAAAAGTCTGGTTTTCGTGTTAAGACGATCGATTGTGATACCCTTTTAACAAATAATATTCAATCGCTTGTTCAGTTACTATCCAATAAAAAAATGATTGAATCTCAATCAGGTTTTTCGGATTATATCCAAGTAGCGTATCAATTACATCAGCAATTAATAGAACCTTTAGAACTTAAAAACAAGCAAGTCATTATCATTCCTGATGGCGAACTCAATTATATTCCTTTTGAAAGTTTGGTGAGTGAGGTAAGAGAGAAAGAGATTCCCTATTTGATAAAGGACTATACTATTAGTTACTCTTATTCTTCCACTATCTTATCTAAAAACAAAAATCGGAACAATCCAAATAATCAAGAAATATTAGCTTTAGCACCGATTAGCTTTCATAGTTATGCGAATCCTTTGACCAGCCTGAATCAAAGCGAAACAGAAAGCAACCATATTTTATCCTTATTTAAAGGACAGAAAGTGCTAAAAGAGGAAGCATCCAAAACTACATTTGAAGAGAAATCTAAAAATTTTGGGGTTTTACATATCTCCTCACATGCATCATCAGATGAATCCAATAATAAAATTCCTTGGATAGCTTTTCATGATACTTTACTTTACCTACCAGAGGTATATAATCTCCATCTTAATGCAGATATGGTTGTCTTATCTGTTTGTGAAGCATCCAAAGGGAGTTTTCAAACAGGGGAGGGGATCATGAGTATCGTTCGTGGTTTTGTTTATGCTGGTATACCAAGTGCACTGACAACTATGTGGGAAGTCAATGAAGGAGTGACGGTTAGTATTATGCAATCTTTCTATCAATATTTACATGCTGGAAAAAGCAAAGACGATGCCCTCCGACAGGCAAAATTAGATTACATACATAATGTCTCAGATTCTCCTGCTGACTGGGCAGCTTATATTCACGTGGGTAATACCGATTCTTTAAATCTAAAAAAAATATCTAACAGAACCTATCTATGGTATTTTTCATCAATCGTAATGCTCCTGATAATTGTGTTTTCTCTCTTATATACTTTCAGAAAAAAATACGGCTTGTTAACAAGTTAACTATTGGTTAACAACAGGTTAACCTTTATCTTAGGATGATGAAACCTATATCTACTTAACATAAGATAAATTATAGGCTAGTAATGACAGTTATTGGACGACGATGTTAAGACCTTTTTAGAACAGCGAAAAAAGAAGAAAAACCTGTTCTATCAATCCGGCTTTAGTATCTGTACATCTATGGCACTTTCTTCACAACGAATTTCATATTGTTTTTCGGGTTGTATATAAACATTTACTTTTTGATGTGTGGTAGCAAAAGTGTTTTGTTCGATATAGTCCAACTGTCCAAAAAGTATTTCCTCTACATCCATACTCTTGATAATTGTCGTAACACCTTTCACAAAATAATTGATAATGCCCTTGATCCGATTCAACTGATATAGATTATCAATTTTTTCTGTTTCTTCATCAGGAACTAATAAAAACAAGTAATCACTTGCTCGACTAATAGCAACGTTAATGATATTTTTTCGATTCAAAAACATATTTGGACTTTTTGAAATATACCGTGGTGGATTGAGTGCTGTTAAAACGATTTCGCATTCGTCCCCCTGAAAACTATGTATCGTTCCGCAACTTACCTTTACTTGCTTATTGCCCACACGTTGTCCTGCTAGAACCTTATCTACTAAAGTTGCCTGTGCCTTGTAAGGGCAAATAATGCCGATACGCCATGGCTTTTCATTCGTTTTATGATGTTTTGAAATTTCCTTAACGAGGTACTTGACCAACTCCACCGTCAACAATGCGGCGTAAATATGATAATGACTTTTGAGTAATTTTTGTGGTCGAAAAAGTGTCTCTAATTGATGTACTGGAAAACGAATGATATTAATATCTTGTAGGGGAAAGCCATCTAATTTTAATAGCCTTTGATCTTTTGGTGTACGATGATGACTCAATTTCCCATCATAAGTCAAATGACTAAACAGGTAACCCAAAGTTGAAATACTTCGATATTGTGTATTCAAATTAAGAATCGAAAAAGAATGTGGTCTTAGTGCTACTTGCTGGCTTTCAGGATCAAAACTTTGTAAATTGACTAAAGTATAAATATTCTCTCCTTTCCATTCTTCGGCATATACAATCGGTTCTATTTGAAAAGGATCTCCTGCTATGATAAATTGCGTTTTGGATTGTTGATACAATACATGAACAATAGACGGCAAGGTAATCATCGAAGCTTCATCAAACAAAATGACATCCCACTTAATATGTTTCAATTGGTAATCCAAGTTACCATTATTAAAACCATCATAAGGAAAACGAGTAATCGTGGTAATGACGCAGCATCGTTCTACTTCACTAAAATCAAAGGTACTATCTTTTAGCAAACCTGCGCTTTCCACGGTATCATCCAAGCTAATGCCAAAGCGCATCAAGCTGCTAGGAATCTCGGGTAAGATGGAGAGTAATTTAACACAAAGTACATCAGCTGCTTTGTTGGTAGGAGTCAACACCAAAATTTTTAAAGCCTCTTCGCCGAGTAACAAGGGCATGATTTCTTGTTGAGCTAAGTGTGTCGTTTTGCCTGTACCTGGTGGTCCAAATATGAATTGAATATTTTGTGGCAAGCGGGTCAGTAAATTATTAGTTGCTCGAAAAGGTAGTCCCTTAAATGACTTGATTAATTCTTCTAAAGTAAAAATAGTATTTTGAATGACTAACATACCGCCTCGCACTTTGTTGAAGTTGATATCCTCAATGGCAGCTGCTGTTTTGAGTTTGGCTCTTAGGGTAGTGCTACGAATACTAACCACTTCCACATCAAGTATTCGTCGTTCTTCTTCGAGTTGAATACGAAGTGTCATATCGCCCATTTCTTCTATGTTGATGGGAATAGAACGAGATGGCTTTTTTAGAATAATCGTTTTATCTGCTCCCTTTTCAGCTTCTATATTTTCAAAATAAATCGTAATACTTTCTTCTTTCTCTGCTTTTTCAAATGCTAAGATATATTCTAAATCTAGTAAGGCACAAAACCATTCAAAACTGTATCGTGTAGCGTTTTGAATAATAGCTTTGAGTTTTTCTATTTTGAATAATGCTTCTATTTCTTCTTCGAGTTCCGCTTCTAGTCGTTGGCGGAGCTCTTCTCGTTTTTGTAGTAACTCCTCTGATGACATAAAAGCAGGATTATACTCATCTTCGTCTTGTTCAGTTGTAACTTCAATTTTGGGTAAAGATTTTTCGGTGGATCGTTTGTCTCGTTTGGCAAGGCGAGCTTTCCATTTTTTCAAACTCATCAAGTCGGCTTCAGAAAAACCTTCTTCCATAAAACGTTGCCCCAATGCTATTGCCAATCGTTCTTCTGGACTTAATATCGATAAGCGATTATCTGGGTTTTCTTTTTCAAAAATATAAGCTAATAATAGATGTGATTCGACTGTAGTGTAGGCTTTCGCCAAATCTTGAGGACTAGCCAAATTTGGACTAAATACTTGCCTTTTTTTGTTATATAGCCACGGTGTTTGCTGTAAATTTTTCAACCACTTTGCGGTGAATATTACCTGATGCTGTGCTTTGGCTTGGTAGGTATACGTTCCATTTTTTTTATCTTGAAAATATATTTCAGGAATAGAAAACAATAGTTGCCATAAAGCAAGAGAACGATTAAATGTAAAGTCTTGTGATAGAAAAAAAGATAGTCCTTCCAAATCGTAATCTGCTACTGCGTCCCACATGATGAGTTTCGTCTCAGGTGTTTCGCCTTGACGTAATACTACTTTTTCTTCTTCATTCAGGGTATTACCTGAAGCAAGCAAACTTGGGAAAAATCGTAGTCCTAATTTTTCTAAGAAGGTAATTACAAAGTCATTTTCTTTTTTGTCAGGGGAAATAGTTCGCGCATCCAACAGGTAAATCGATTCATTTTTATCAAAAAAAGTTTTTAATA
>JAHDIP010000106.1:9176-19368 GCA_020630735.1 Saprospiraceae bacterium
CAGGTGTACTTAGTCCTAAGTTTTGAAAAAAAGAAAATGCATCTATATCGTCAGCAAGTGCCTTTTTGATGGTTGGATAAGGTGATTCAGAAGCCGTCGGCAACCAAACCATTGCCCTGATTGTCTCGGCATCATAAGCCGCTGTGACTTCGCCATCGCTACGCCTCAAGATTGGTAGATAACGCAATAGAGCTTTTTCGCCTGACCACAAAGCACGATGTCGCTCCAGCATTTCCTTATAAAAGTTTTTGAGCCAATCATCACTTTGAGCTACTACAAAATCAGCATCCATTCTCCGCACTAAGTATTCCATTGTCAATACACCGTTACTTACTTCTTTGATATTACCAGAGCGGTCAAACTTTTCAAAATCGGCAGTCAGCTTATTTTTTACAAAATTCCAAAGGGGCGTACCTGATTTGAGTGTTGGGAAAATCCATTGTGCTTTATCGTTTTTTATGAGTTGGGCGAGTTGCGTTGGTGAGAAGATATTTAGTACGGAAGGACTTTCTGCAAGGTAGGCATTCGTTAGATCTACATACTCATTATCTGCTGTAGGTAGCAACTCAGTACTTTGTACTTTTTGTAAAAAGCATTTATAAAAAATTCTAAATAGTGAGGATAACTTATTTTCCTCATAGGGTAAGAAGGCGAATGCCTCACTTGTCAACAATCCCTTTTCTTTTAAACTATCTAAAGCATCCGCCAATAGTTGAGCGCACAATAGCAGTAGTTGTTGATTCCACTCCTCTCCCACCTTGATGCCTTCTCTGCTATCCGTCAACAAAAAAGGTGCATGTATCAAAAAGGCAAAAGGATTGGCGACTTTCGTTGGAAAGTAACAATACAAGTAATCGTTTTGAACAGAAGACAAGGCTTGGTTTTCATCCAATAAAAAAACGATACTATAGGCTAAGTTTTTAGTAGCTTCTTTCCTTTCAAATTTTAAAAAATGCCTTTGAGTTTTTGTTTTATCTTTGGTGCTAATGTTCTTTACATAGGTGGTTTTAATATCTTGTTTAGTTGTTATATTTTCTTTAATTTCAAAATATCCAAACTTGTTTTGTACCTGCCAATCTATTTTTTTAAGATAACGTAAAAACAATAAGGGATGTTGAAGGGATTCAATTTTATCGACGATTTCTTGATAGGCAACTTGGGCTATTTTGTTAGGATTATCAAAAGGAAAATAAAAAAGGGTTTCATCTTTTTCTTTTAATGGATGCGTCTTTTCGTCTAAAATTTCGGGAACGATAAAATCGCTTATTTTGAAGGCAATATTGGGGTCGTAAATATGCGGCGTAGTGGTGTATTGAAAAACAGATTTAAAGCCTACTCCAAATTTTCCAATCGTATTGCTACTGTCCGACTTGCTAGAATTACCGATGGAAGTGATCGCATTGATATGCCCCACAGGTTGGCGATTGGGTGCAGTCACAGAAAAAGGGATGGTACCATTGTGTATAAAAAACAAGCCCTCTTGCCTAAGCACTAAGCGCACTTGAGTAGCCTGTACATCATCAGCGTTTTGGAGGAGTTCATATATAAAATGAGCTGGCTCAGAATACTTCTCAACGATGCTATCACGTATACCACGCATTGATTTTTTTTGGAGCAAGCGCAGACTATCTTTACGATCTTTGGCGAGTTGTTGGAAGTGTTTGAGGTTAATCATTTGATTATTGATAGTTAACTACCCAACTTGCAAAATGATCTAATAACTCTCCATTATTCGTTTTTTTATCCACAGATTCTAACCACGATAAACCTAACTCAAACTGCTTTTTGTCAGATACCCTTTTAACTTTGACAAATAAATCTGTGTCAGAAACATCAGCGTTTAATAGCTTTATCAAGGTATAAGTATCTGTATAAGAAGGGTGCGTTTTTTTCAGTTCCTCGTATTGTCTCTTGCTTCCACCTCCAAAAACGTATCTTTCTTCCCAACGAAAGTCTTCTCTACCTGTAAGTAAAAGCGGCTTTGTTAAGTTTTTTAAAAGGTATGCACGATATCTAACGAGTGTATCAGCATTTACTTGGAGTTGTTTTCCTAATATCAGCCCGTAAGGTGTATTAATCAAATCAGCAGCATCTTCTAGCTGTTCTACCAATTGTATTCTCTCTTGAGGATCATCTTTACATTTTTCAGAAAGTAAAATAAAGTCAGATTGTAAAAGATTCATAACATCAATTTCGTAACCATCATCAACACTTTTGGCAATATATTCCTTGGGAAGTTTTTTTAATGTTCTTATATCCCATTTTACGCCTACAAGCACTTCTTCATTAGAGTTATTTGCAGGTTCAATTTCAGTTACAACACCTCTAAACCCACTAAAGTCATACGTTAAATATTCAGGATCTTTAATACCGTCTTTTACTTGTACATAATCTCCAACTTTCATAATTGTTTAATCTTTTCTACTAAATATTGATGTGTGATACGCTCTTGCTCTAAGCGATTATTTTTTTCTAAATTATTTAAAAACTGAAAACAAACAACTTCTTCTTTTGTTAGTTTAGATAAATTATGAATATTGCTTGTTACTGTTGTCACTGCAAATTTAGCAAAAGCATTGTAAGTTTCTTTATCCATCAACAAAGATTTCGTTTGAGGAAAATACGTCCTCAATTGATGTAACATCTGAAAGCCTTGTACATCCAAGTCTCCCCAAAAATAAATGTCCTTATCTTTCAACCAATCCACGTTTTTGAGAATATCTATAGCAAAGCCTTTGCCCCAAATCACTGTACTCTGTGGTTGAGCAGGAAAAGCCAAAAATGTTTGTTTGTTTTCTACTATAAAAATAGTGGTTCCTAAATTTTTGATTTGCTGAAACTGGTTCAAAGGCAAGGTAATATCTTGTATATAAGTTGGAAATTCTGGTAGCAAATTCTCATCCAATAAGCGCATCCGAATATTTGCTTCTTCATATTTTAATCCATATCGTCCTTCAAATTTTGAGGCTTCTATAAGGATATCCTCCTTTGGCAATAAAAAATCTAACAATTTTTTCAAGATCCCTTTATGCTGTTCTATAAATTTGGTATGTACATCTATGGGTAGTTCTCGGATGTATAAATTGGGTTGCGGATTATCAATAAAATATTGACAAACTTTAAGTAGGTCTTCCCACTTGTGGAGATGCTTAGTCAGTTTGGGTGCTTCTTCTTGTAGCCATCTTTCCAAAGCTGGCAATTGCTGACGAGTCAGATTGATTTTTTGTTGAAATAATTGAAACTCTTCTACCTTATCAATATACCGTAAATAGTCTTCAAAATTATCAAAATAAATTTGGTCAGGAATAGACATTTGGCCTGCATGTCGAGTATTGACCGTCTTGAGTTGGACTTCGTAACCGTATCCTATTTTTTCCTTCGAACCATCAATAAGGTATTTGAGTGAAGCGTATAATTGTGCCAAAGGTGCATTGGCGGAGCCTTTTCTACCTTTTATAACCAAAGGAAAAAACGTTTCTTTTAAAACCACTGCGCTCAAAAAATGTGGATATTGGCGGAGTGCTTTTTTCTTTATCTCGTCGGGCGTAATCATGCTATAGTAATGTCATCTATTTTTATTTGTGCCGTTATTGCATCTATTTTTTCTTCCCTTTTGATTTCAATTTTTTCTTTGTCTTCTTTTTTTGCTTCGCTGCTTTTATTTGTTTTTTGAAGTTTTTACTACTCACTACCTTTACCTTTTTTTCTTCTTCAAAGGCTTGGCGAGCCTTCCCTGCTGCTCTGCCTCCCTTTATAGCTGCTTCTCGATTTTCATCAAAACCTTTTGCATCATCTCTACGCACTTCTTGTTTGGTACTTTCCTCACCCAACATGGTGAAAATCAATTCAAGATTCGTCATGTGGTCACGTAGATTCTCTTTTTCCAAACCTTTCAGTTCTTTATGTTCAGATGGTTTTAAGCCAAAAGTAGCTTTTGAGATTTCTGCGGTTAAGATGGCATATTCTAAACCTTCTTCTATACCTCTACTCTTCCATTCATCTGTAAGTTCGCCTCTTATAGCAATGGACTGCATCCGTTTTTCAATCCATTCATCACTATAACCTAAATCTCGATAATACTGTCGTGCACGTTCTGCAGCAAGTTCAGGATTCTCGATTTCTTGTATGCGCTCATATCCTACTTTAGCTAACCATTGCTTGAATGGCTCTGCTTTTTTGGAAGGTATAGACTGAATAATACGAAATATATGTTCTGTATTTCCTGCAAGTGTTTTCCGTTTTTTACCTGATTCTCCTATCATTTCTAGGGGGGGACAGTTTGTCCCCACGTAGCTTTTTAATTCCTCATCTCTTTTTCTCATTTTTTTAAAATAATCTGATGAATTTGGAGTTTCTGCTAGTATTTCAACAATGTCAAGGATAGAAAACCACCATTCTTCATGGTGCCATACTCTACGGATGGTTTTGCTTTCGAATACTACGAGTTTTTTTTGTTCTTCGTTTTTCATAATAGCTTATGGCTGGTTAATAATTTTGTTTGTATTTTTAATCACAATAAAAATTGTTACTCCTGATTTTGACCCTTTTCTTGCGAGGTACTTGTCTCTTTAAACGATTCTTTTTGTTGCTGATAAATCTCCATTGGCAAATCAAATACTTCAGAATTGCGTTTGGCACGGTTCTGCACAAAGTGAACAGAACGGATATAAGGTTCTGCCAAATTGATTTTGTCTAATGGCGTGACCACCATTAACTGCAAATTGAGTTGTTTGAATAACTCCATAGCATAGACCGAGTTTTCAGGATCTACCTTACTAAAAGCTTCATCCACCACGGCAAAACGAAAAGACTTCGCACGGCGACCTTCATTCCGAATACCGAATTGATAAGCAATCGCTGATGCTAAAATCGTATAAGCCAATTTAGCTTTTTCACCACCCGACAAACTTTGACTATCTACATAATACTGTCGTTGAGTATTATCATCTCGGTGGCGTTCATCGGCTGCAAATTCGAGCCAGTTGCGCACGTCAGTTACTTTTTTGCGCCATTGTTCGTTGGCAGAGAGTTCTTCTATTATGCGTTTTATTTTTTTGAAACTATACTCCAATTCTTGTTCGTCGCCCTTTATCAATTTGGCAGGGTCGGGCATTGCATCTCGCAATAATTGCTTAAAATCTCGAACCGCAGCATCACGAGTCTTGTTGATGTCGAGTTGGATATAAGTCTTCGGTGTATTATTAAAATCAATTTCCAAAAGAGAAGAATTGATTTGTTCTATACTGTCGAGTATTTGGGATTCCTGATTTTCGAGAGCAGTTTTGAAATTGGCAATATCAAAAATCATTCGCTCATTGAGCCAGTCCTTGAAACGGGTTTGATACTTAGGCAAATCTTCTTCGCTGATACGTTTGTACATCGCTCCAAATTGGTCGAGGTAAGTCACTTTCGGTACAAGGTTGGTCGTCTCTACGGTCCAATCAGGATAAAGCAACATGATTTCGGGTTTGGGTTGAGTGAAGTTTTGCATAGCCATTACTAACTTCTGCTCTACCTTTGTCAAATCACGTATTTGCTTCTCTTTTTGGCGGTTAAAATCCTTGGTCGTTTTATTTTCTATCCGTTCAATATTGCTCACTAAAAAACGGCGTTCGTCCTCAGGTATCAATTCGAGAATGGCGGTTTTTTGTTTTTTGAAAGCGATGTCTTTATACTGTCTTACAACGTCTTCCGCTTCCTGTTGTTTTTGGGTATAATTTTCTAAGCGACTTTGCAGATTCCCACGTTGTTCAATGAGTTTATCTTTTTGATTTTCGTGGTCAGAAATATTAGCTTTGACTTGCTGTATTTGTTGCTCCAATTCTTTGAGTTGGTTGGAACTTTTGAGCAAGGTGTCTTTCTCTGTTTGAAAGGTTTTCATAATTTTAGTCGAACCTTTCCAGTCTATTTCTAAGAATTGTTGGAAACCACTTAGTTGTAGTAAATGGTCACGTTTCTCGGATAAAGCATTGCGTCGGGTTCTGTTGGATTTGATGCTTTGTCGAAGTTTTTCAGCAGCAGCTTCTTCTTCTTTGACTTGGCGTTGTAGGAGCAAAATCGTCGATCGATTATCCCAACCCAAAATATAATTTTCATTGCCACTCTCCCCTACTCTTTCATTTCGTTCGTGATACAAATGATTTTTGAGCAATCCTTTTTCATTGACAGCTTTTCTGTTTTTTTGTAAATCAGTATACCCTTTTACAGAAGTATAATTGTAATTTTCAAAAAGATATTTTTCTAGCCAAATAGCATAAGAATTATTTGTTTTAAAGGCTATTTTTTGTAAAATACTTTTCTTGTCTGACGTGGATTTTATTTTTTCTTTATCTAGTTCAGGAACTTTAAGGAAACTGATCTTACTTTCTAATTTGGCTCGGTGAGCAAACGAAAGAACCTTGTCATAATGCGTTTCTTTGACCAATAAAGTCAAGCCGATAGGTCGGAATACTTTTTCCAAAACGACTTCCCATTCTTGCGCCTCCTCTTTGACTTTGAACAATTCCGCAGCAAAAGGTACATCAGATTCTTTCAATCCTAATTTATCCATTAATTGTTTGCGGATAGTAATTTGCTCTAATGGAATTCTATTTTGGCGTTGTTGCAAAGAGACTAATTGTTCCTCTTTTTGTTTAATATTTTCGCGCAGTCGTTCCGATTGTAATTGCAACTGGATTTCGTCATTTTGGATACTTTCAATAGTAGCTTCGGTATCGTCTTTATCGCGTTGACATTGGTCGAGTATTTTATAAAAAGTCTTTTCGTTGGGGTCGCTTTTGAGTTCCAAATAATTGGCAATATCATTGTATCGTTGAGCGTGTTTTCTTCGGCGTTGAAGTTCTTGTTCAGTTTGTTGAATTTGTTTGTCTAGGTTTTGCAATTGCCCATAAACTTCATTTGTACTTATACTTACCTGAAGGTCATTTTGTTGGGTATAAAGATTTTGGATTTGTTCTTTGAGCGCATCTATTTGGCTATTTTTCTTTTGAATATCATTAGAGGTGTTTTGGCAATTTTTTTGATACAAATGTATTTTTTCTTGTGCAAAAAAAGGTGTAATACATTCCTCTAAGTTTTGCAATTCGGCTACCGTTTTGCTCAAAGTCTCAAACTGTTCGCCACCTTCTACTATCGGATTCAACAAGCGCAATTGTTCTCGTGCTTTTTCGATTGCCTTGTGGGAGCGTAGGAGATTTTCATAATGCTCGTACAGCTTTTGAAATTCCTGTTCGGCATCATAAGTCTCTAGCATATTTTGGCGAATAAAGTCATTGAGGTTACCCAATACTTTGATCCCGACGGTCTGCGCAAATAAGGTCAATGCTTTTTCGGACTTGAGTCCAAACATTTTGGAAAAGCGTTGAGCATATTTAGAAAAACTACTAAATTCCTCCGCTTTGTGCCATTTTTTGAGTTCCCGCTTCCACACGCCACCAGTATCCATCGGCTGGAAATGTTCTGAAATTGTCAGGGCAGATGGGATAATAAGATAGACTCGTTTGAGTTCGTTATTGCCAAACCACCGAACCTGTGCAAGAGTCACGTACTCCTTTATATCTGGATTATAAAACGTCCCTAACAATATAGAAAAGGCATCTCTATCTCTCAAATATTTGGTTTTGGCTGCCAAGCCGCTATCGCCTTGCACCGTAACATAAGCTCCACGAGTATAAGTTTTTTCGTCACGTTCTCGTTTACTTTTGCTACCTGATGATTGGTTGTAATGTCGATTTTGGGGCGGTACTAAGAGCGTGATAATGGCATCGACTAGAGTTGTTTTCCCCGAGCCATTGGCACCTGTGAGTAAAGAATTATTGCCATTGGGTTGTAGCTTCCATATTTTCTCGTCAAAAGTTCCCCAGTTGAATATTTCTAAATATTGTAAACGAAAGCCTTTTTGCTGTATGTTGCGTTTTTTTTGATTCATTACTTACTGTTTAATTTGGCTTTGATTTCCTCTAGTTTTTCGCTATTGATTTTTGCTTTAATAATGCGCCGTACTTCATAGGTTTTTAGTTTATCGTCAAAACCTCGTACTTGTACTTCCTTCAAAAAACCTAATTCAACTACATTATTAATATAGGTATCAAAACGGTCTAATAATTTGATTTTGTCAACCTTGTCTTCAAAGAAGAGTTCGATGCGATCTTTGAGTTCGTTATTGGTAATGAAGAGTTTACGACTATCTGTATTCTGCATATCAAACTCTTCGAGTGCTTCACGCAAAATGACTAAAAGTAGTGTCACTTCATAAGTCAAAGGCATACGACGAGTAAGACGAGGTACTTTGACACTTTCGCCCTCTATCTCTTCGGGTTGCGACAAATAAGCAAATCCCTCTTGCTCGTTGAGGTGCAAATCCACTCCTATCATCGCAAAGTATTTTCGGACTTGGTGTTGAAAGGCAACAAGGTCATTCCATACCTTTTTATCTTCATCATAAACTACACCTTGAAAAAGTCGAACTAGCACAGGTGCGTAATGCGGAATATTGGATTGGTTAGTAGCATTTGTATTTTCCATGTTAAACTATTTTGTTCATTCATCCGATAACTCTAAACCATCAGATGAATGATTTTTAAGTCGTCGCTCGTACAAAAAGAATTTGAGGCAATTGGATATTTTTATGAGCTTCGTCTTCAGTATTATCCCAAGCAATTTTTTCTTTTATATCATTATTAATAAGGTGATTATTAGATTGGGAAGCAATCGAAAAATAGGTGATAATTTCTGCTAATCCGTTTTCGATGGGATAGATTTTTAGTATCTCTGCCAACGTAATTTCGGAACGATGTTCTAATGCAATACTAATTTTGTGTTCAAGTTCTTCTCGATTCAGTTCGAAGCGGTCAAAGAGAATACCCAAGTCGGCTTGGTCATATTGAGTGCTGCCCACTTCTTCAGGTTGTTTGTCAAATCGGGCAACTTGTCGTGGTTCGCCTAATGGACGACCAAGCGTCATATCTATTTCAGCAGTACCTTCTATAGTAATGAAGTTGCGCCTGCCATTAAATTTACCAACTTTTTGGACGGCTATGTTTTTGATTTCGTTAATGACTTCACGAGTGCGCTTGCGTTCTTGGATATTACGCTCTGCCAAGATGCGACTCAATTTGTCTGCCAAAAGGTGATTGGAGTCGATAACTTTTTGACCAGAGTTATGTAAAAATATTTTAATCTTTTTAAGAAAATTATCGCCTGTACCAATTTCTCGTTGTTCCATCAATTGATAGGTTTTAGCTATCATATTGATCAATTCGTCTTGTTTATTATCAGCAATTAGGAATTGCCAAAAAGCATAAAAACTTTTACCCTGATCGGAGCTTTTTAATTCATCGGTAGCGTCTAAAGTATAGCCCAACAGCTGACCTTTATGAATATCCTTTTGAGTTTGTTTTTTGTAGAGATTGAGCGTAATGTCTCTAAAATTTTGTTCTACTTCTTTAAAATCGGAAGTCAATTCCCGAGCCGTTTTATTGATATCATAAAAACGCTCTTTGATTTGGGTATTATTAAAGGTCTCGACAATGCCAGTTTTTTTTATATCGTTGATTTGGCGGGTAATCTCTTTGCGCTTCTTTTCAAGTTCTTGAATTTTTTGGCGAGGATCTTCGGAAGTATTATCAATGAGTTCGCGGAGCTGGCGGTATATATTTCGGAAACGAGATTCGGTTCCTACAAATTCGCGTTTCCTAAGGCTTTCCATCCATTGAAATACCTTTTCGATATGTGAAGTGAGTTCGTGTAGTGGTTCACCATTTTCGTCAGGATAGCGAGTCAAGTAGCGATTATCTTCACTGCACCATTGGTCTATGTATTTTCGAGCCATCGTCAAAGAATCATTCAACTCTATATCTATATAGTCATCCTCATCCAACGATTCGATATAATCTGCCAAACTATTGGTCAGTTCAAAACCACTAATAGCAATACGATTTTGTTCTTTAAATTCTCGAAATAAAAAACTTAGAATAATAGGTGCACTCTTGGCACGTAATAGTTTAATACTAGGTGAAAGCCCTGTTAAGCTTTTTAACTCCTCATAATTCATGATATCCCTTCTTTAAATAGTCTGCTGTATTAGATTTTATGTTTGGAGATTTTGTGTAGGGATAAAATCTCCAAGCATAAATGTCTATTAATAGTTAAAACAAATATACTGCATTTTTTATAAATTTAAAACATTTTGTAT
>JAHDIP010000418.1 GCA_020630735.1 Saprospiraceae bacterium
TTAGCCCTTATTTTATCCAGCATCGGAATCTTAAACCGTTTCGGTATTAAGTTTAATTCCTTCAATCTAGAGTAAGCGTAGATCCGAATGTTGAATTCAGGATCAAGCAATAATTTTTGTAATGCTGATTTTTGATTTCGTTCAAGTGGTATATTATAGCTTTCAGCAATATCTAAAATCATTACTAAGCAGTCTTCTCTTACTGCTGGAATTTTTGACTTCAGTTTTCTAGTTAAAAAAAATGATGTTCTTTTGTAATAACTTTCTGTCATGCCATTAAGACTTACTAAAAAAGGGAGTACCATCAAATCTTGGATCGCCTCTTCATTTCCTCGTTCCGCTTCCTCGATCAATTTAGACAATTCTCTAAAAGCAAAGTCTCCCCAGTTTTTGGGTTGCTTCCAAATCGCTTCATAAAAAATACTTTTCGTTGACATCGTTCCGTAAGGAATATTCGAAAGGTATTCCTCAAATCCACTTTTATCTTGTTCGGCTCTTTTGACGATTTCTTCTAAGAGTAGATTTTGCTGATCATCAGAAAGATCGTAAAAGTTATCTAAATCATTTTGTAAGTCGCTGAACATTTATTTTATTGCTTTTACTGACAGTCCTATAGTTTCAAAGAAATGAGAACATTTTTATTTTCACTTTCATTTTCATTAATTATGCTCCACTCTATCTTCAATAAAACTAATTTCCTTGATCACCTGTGCATAATTGCTTTGAATATTCAAAACAGCAGGCGAATGATCTATTTGTAAATTAAGCTTCCCCTTTTCTTTCAAATAAATATGAGGGTTTGCTAATTTGTGTTTATAAAACGGCTGATGAATATGCTTCATTTCCAAAGCAACTTCATCTTCAAGTAAGCCTGTTGGAACATTTATTTTTAGCTTGTTGGCTAGGTTATTGACCAAGCCAATGTGCTGTTTACTCTCTTTGATTTGATATTGAGTCAATTGTTTTTGGCGTTCCAATTCACCCAATTCTTTTTGCAAAATATTGATATTTTTACGAAGCACATTAGATTTCATAATACTATGTATATATCGTTCCTGATGTTCGATTTCTTGATAGACTGATTTTTTGGTATGGTAAAAAATATCTCGAATTTCGAGTAATAGTTTTTTTATCGGTTTGATGATACGGTGGATTGTCCAGAAGACGATAGCGAGTACAATACCTAAACTAACTCCAACGGACAGTCGAGCATCTTGGTGTTCAAAATAATGCCAGCCTAAAACAAAAGGCAAAATCAGGATCAAAAATCCGATAATTGCAGTAAAAAAGGCTGCTGTTTTCAACGGTCGTTTCCGAAACTCATTGATAGCAGTAGGTACTTTTTCTTCTTTAATTTTTGACCATTTGCTAAATAGGTTTTTGTTTAGAATGGCGTTGTTTAATGCTTTTTGTTCGGTGGTATATTTATTTTCTAGTTGTGTCAATTCTTCTTTTATTTCTTGAACAGACCATTCTTTTTGAGAAGCATTTAAGGCTTGTTTTTCATTTGCCTGAAAGGTGTCTTCCACAATTTTGGGAACCCGATCATACATGTCAAACAAGTCACGTTCTGTACCCGAAAACCATTGTTCAAAACGAGGTACTGTTTGTGCTTGATAGAATGGGCTGAAACGGAAAAAACGAAACTGATGATTAGGAATATCATTCGGATTTGCTTTGATCAAATCAGGCTCTTCGAATTGTTCAATTGTTCGTTTTGTGGTTCGTTTCGTGCTGTTGTTTAAATTGCCTTCGAGTTGCGACAAGCCATCTATATAATTGCCAAAAAGGCTCTTCATCCGCTCCTCATTGATATTGATTGCTGTGAAATAAGGTTGCTTGTCGTCTTTGAGTCGTCGAACAATTTCGGGATGTCGTACCAGCAGATTAAACAAGAAAGCTAACTTAACATGATCCTGTGCTTGATTGTGATAGGCTAAACGTAGGAAGATAAACTTTCGTAAAATCGTATGGTTAAAAATACTACAAGTATCTTTAAGTACTCGTTTGCACAAATCACTCGGCAAAAAACTATTCCACTCTTTAGGATTTTGTCGGACTAAATCTAACTCCTCATCCAATTGCTTTTTGATCGTACGAATATCATCTGCAGATAAAATGGAAATGGTTTCGTCTAAGGTGAAAAGAGATGGATCAGTTGTATCTAATTGTGCATGAACTTTTTGTTGAATAATGTTTAATGTACTTCCGCATTTTTGAATAATGGAGTCGGGTAGTTCATCAATGTTTTTTCGTTGCGTGTCTATTTGAGCTGATCGCCAAATACGGTCGAATTCTTCTAATTGTTGATTAGCAATAAAATAATCACCTTCATCATTTTGCAAAAAACCATTCCGATCAAAGTCTACACATTTTCTGAAAAAAGGTTGTTTGAAATGAATGTACTCTTCGTTTTGATTATCTAACCAAACAACAGTAATTTCATTCGGTCCTTTTAACGTGCTTTCGTTAATCGGCTGAATGATGCGTTCCTGAATCGTTTTGCATTTAGCTAATAGACCAGCAATATAGGGAGTGGCTTCTTGCTCTTGCTGAAGATCAACCAAAACAATGGCATTCCAATCATAGGATTTTGCGACACGCAATTGCCGCTTTATTTCTAAAAAAGTACTGTCTACCTTTTGCACCAAATTACCTTCTGTAGAATTGGTAATGTAGAGCTGCTGATTGCTCAGTAGTTCATACAAAAACGGCTCGCCTATAGATAGGCTAGTGTAGTTCTTACTTAGGTTGATGACAAAGGTGGTCATTCAGTTATTTTTGTGAAAAATGAGCAATTTATTTTACTCTTTTCTAATAGTTTAAGCCTTTAGTAATGGTTAAAAAATAACTTCCTGATTTCGTTTATGCTCTTTTGCTACTACTCTTCGTTATTTTTTTCAACGATAGCTAGGCTATCAAATGCCTCGATTAGCAACAAAATTTCTATTTCCAAATCGGGAACTTATTATTCACCCATTACTTAAGAAAAATTGTCTTGTTCTTTTTTGCCGAAAAAAAGAACCAAAAATCTCGACAGAAAATGCAATTAGTTTCCGTTTTTAGCACTTCGATTAAGAGAGTTTTATACTTTTTTTTAATCATTTCGATTGAAAAAGTCTACT
>JAHDIP010000107.1 GCA_020630735.1 Saprospiraceae bacterium
CCTGTAATTGTAGGATCGGTATTATCTATAATATTAAAGTTGAAATTGGTATCAAATGAACAACCATTTCTAGTTGCTGTAAGTGTATTCGTTTTAGCACCACATGTTGAGTAAGTAACAATATGAGGTCCTCTACCTGTAGCTGTTGATGGAGTTGCGTCTGGACCAAATGTCCAACTATAGGTAACACCTGCGCCTAAATCATCTGCAGTAAATGTTACATTACTACTTGGACAAGACGTTGGATTATTTACTGTTCCAGTAGGTGTTAACTCGCAATCAGGGTCATCACAATCTGTTAGACCATCTTCGTCATCATCAATACCATTATCACAAATCTCTTCAGGGCAAATTCGATAAGTTATTGCATCTGAAAAATCAAAACATGAAGAGGTAATACTACTTAAAGCATTACCGACTGCCAAATTAGTAATTGATCCATCGTCTTCATAATTTAAGGCAACTACCATAAATTTACCCGCTGTCAAATTTGTAAAAGAAGGGGTCGTACTTGTTTGCAAAATTGTTCCTACAGAATCAGTTAACACATATATAGTGATAAAGCCGGGATCTGTATTCAGCCCAGCTATATTGAAATTAATTGTTTCTCCTGCATCATAATCACAAGTTGTTGGAAAGCCACAACCATAAGTATTGAGAGATAGTTGAAGTGGATCATTTGGACAATAATCTAAGGTATCGACAATGCCATCACTATCAGAATCAATACAATAACCAAACCCGATACAATCTGGATCATTACAATCTATCAATCCATCGAAATCATCATCTAAACTATTTCCACAGTTTTCAACTGGTCGAGGGATTAAAGAACTACAGGAAGGTAGTATTTCATTTTGATCTGGAATTCCCCCTACTCCAGGCGAGTTTGTCGTGACAGAACTATGTACAATTCCTGATTGAATATCAAAATGTGAATTACCAGATTCGTTTTGATCAGGAGTAGAATCATAAAAATTAATTCCACCACCATCCGTTCCTATGGAAAATCCACTTAAGGAAGTAAGACCAGAAAACCAAAAATTCCCATTGCCTTGTATAGAAGCATTAGTTGTTAAGTCTTCTCCTACAACTTCACCATTATTTATAACACCGATTTCTCCGTTTATATTTATAGTCACAGCATAAAGTAATCCTATATTCGTAAAATCAGTATAAATATTTATTGCTCCTGACGAGATAAAAGAACAAGCGTTAGAAACATTTGATCCTGCGGATAGGGTAATGTCACCATTTGCGATTATTCTTCCATCATTATTTACAGTAGCATTATTAGAACTTGCAATAAAGTCTCCTGTCGTATAAAGTTCATTATTATTATTAAATGTTCCATTACTAACTCTAAACTCAGCAGAGGCATTCACCGTACCATTATTGGTTACTGAACTACCATTAATAAGGTTAAGACTATTAATAAAATTCATAGTTGCGTTTTCATAATTATAAAAACTTGTTGCAACGTTAAGATTTACTGAATTATTAAAGTTGGTCGTACCATAATTGTGAATAATGGGTGTACCGATAAAGGTAATCGATCCAAAAGATGAAGTACCACAATTTATTATTGTTCCATCGTAATTATTTGCATTGATCGGTGAAAAGGTTGCTCCTGAAGCGACATATACAGTTCCTCCATTTAAATTTACTTGACAGCTAAATGTACCAGAATTGATACAAAGCCATTCTCCAGCATTAACAGTAATTGTTGAACATGCTCCTCCATTATATGTATAGTCACATGATGCTGGTGCCGAAGGACATTGAGCCTCTATTTTAGATATTGTAAAGAAAAAGAAGAAAATAGAAAGAATGAAGGGTAATCTTTTAGCTATAGCATTTGTGTTACTCAACGACGTTGGCAAACCGATTTGGAACATAAAGAAAGGTAGACCTACAAATAATTGAGGTTTTATTTCTTTGTGTATAGATGTACTATTTAGTTGTACATAACTATGACTATTTGCTTTTGCAGATACCATATTAGACCTATCAATTAGCAAGGAATGAATTGTACATTTCCTACTAATTTTCGCATACGTATTTAGTGATCAAATAAAAAGTTGTTTTTTTTAGTCTCGATGGCTATGGATCTTCGTAGATATTCCTTTATACAAAACATAGATCTAAAGGAAATCTTTTAGGACGGGGAGATTATCTTGGTTATTATGTCTACCATGATAAGACAAGAATTATACCATATTTGGTGTAGAAGAAAGGTTAAAAAAATATTTATTATATAACACTCCTAAATAAAGCATTGAATATCAGTAAAAAGTCAAATAAGGCTCAAATAAAAACACATTCTATTAGCTAATTCCTGATTTTTTTACCAACTAGTTTTCGGTTTGAAAATCATTCTTAGTCGCTATTACTTGATTTTTAGTAGTACAAAACGAACAACCCGAAAACTATTTCGGCTACAGTATACTATTGTTCGTATCTTATAATCCGAGAAGAATTATAGCTATAATGAATTCCTCTTAGTATCTATTTGTCTACTATTCTTTACTTAATACTGGAGCTTGTGCTTCACAACAATCACATTCGGGATCCTCACAATCTGTTAGACCATCACCATCATCATCTGTTGCGTTAAAACAATCTTCAGGGCATGTACCATTTACAGAAAGACTTAAGATTGCAGTATCATAACAACCAGAACCATCATTTAATTCTACTCGTATATATATATTTGTAGTAGAACTATTGTAAGGGCTTGATAAAGGACTTGTATTATTATCTGCATTTGCTTGCGAGGTATGATAAGTAACAGTTACATCATTTGTACCTCCAGAAGCAATAACATCTGCGTCTGATAGATTAAATGTACCAGTTCCTGTTCCATTACTATTGTCACAGGTTTCAAGCGTAGTATCATAGGCTGGATTATCAGTGACAGTAACCTCTATACTTGTAGTACCTGAGCAAGAGTTGCCATCAGTAACTGTAACAGTATATGTTGATGTACTAGCGGGAGAAACATTAATTCCCATAGTAGTTGCTCCGTTACTCCAATTATAAGTAAAGACACCATTACCTCCGAAAGTAATCACATCTAAGAGCGCAGTTGTGCCTTCACAAATCTCTTGATCTGTACCAACGACAGTAATCGTACAATCGGAGTCATCACAATCTGTAAAGCCATCCTCATCATCATCAATGCCATTTCCACAAATTTCTTGCAATCTATAAATCAATCCTAAATCTACAGAAAGATTTGAGTTTGCATCTGAATCTCCATCATCTATTGGTTCAGTACCTTCAGCCAAAGTAAAAGCTTTTGTCACAATACCATAGCCAGATAACTCGTCTCCATTATCATCATTATCTATATTATCATCAGGATCTGGAGCAACACCATTTCCAGTAGAAGAATAGTAGTTATGTAAAGTACCTCCACTATAAAAGTTACTCGGATCAATTTGAAGGATGTAATCTCCAGCAGGTAAATTATCAAAATGATAACAACCTCCTTGTCCAGCATTAACGATTGTAGTCGTCGTTGAGAAGAATTGATCAACACCAGGAGAAAACATACCATTTGCATCAGAATCAAGGTATAGATTGAGGATTACACCATTGATACCACTTTCGCCATCTGAAAGATCAAAGATACCATCTTCAATATTTTCTTCCCAAATAAAATTACCCAAGCTTAAATTACCAGTAGGCATAATAATACCAGCATCCCAAGAGTTATCGAAATTTCCCGCTGTTACGGTAAAAGTTTCTGTTCTACCTGTAGATACATTGGGATCAGAATCAGCAAGATCACTACTGCCTGTCGATCCTCTTGTTGTAAATGTAGCTATGGAAGGTCGAATAAATTCTAAGAAATAATCCCCTGGTGGAAGGTCATCAAAATCATAATATCCCGAATTTCCATTGACGTCATTTTGAGTAGTAGTTGTTTCATAAATAACACCAGGATTCGAACTTTCATAAAGATTAACGGTTATATTATTCATACCTTCGCTTGTAGGTTCATTTTGAATCCCATCACCATTTAAATCATTCCAAACATAATTTCCTATAGCACCAGTAGTTGATAAATAAATCCCTAAATCCCAAGTATAATCATATTCTAATCCGCTCAAATTAGTGATTGGTGTAATCGCAACATCAAATGCATTGTACCTACCTTCTACTCCATCTGAATCTTGTGTATCTGGTCCTGCATCAAGTGGCGATACTTCATAGACCTTAGGAATATAAAATACAGCATAGTAATTATCATCCGTTAAATTTGGAAAGGAATATGCTCCTCCACTTGATGTCACTGTAAAATTAATGTAACTGTCAGAAGCAGGATTATTTACTCCATCGCCATTATCTCTATATAATTCGACACGAATTCCATCTACCCCTAATTCTCCGGCATCTTGAATACCATCTTGATCAGTATCAAACCAAACAAAATCACCAAATACATTTGGCTGTGATGGCTCTATTGTAACCCCTACTTTTATAGGCTCAGAAGGTAATAGTGGTGTACCTGTATCGGATCGATTAGCAATGTAACCAAAAGAGTTCCACGCTATTGTATCGGGTAAAACACCAATTCCATCAAGTGTATTAACAGGGGCTCTCATCGGCCATTCTAACATAAACTCATCTCCAGGGCGTAAAATAGTACTGCCAAATTCAAATTTCAAAGACTGTACTGTAGAGATATCTGTAGGAGGTGTTGTTGTCCAGTTGGGCGTATCACATCCAGGCGGTCCAGAGGGTACAATTCCTTCTACATCTCTACATGGATTTCCTGATGTGCTATAAAAAACTGTCACACCAGAAGGAGCCATTACTGGACCTACAAGGTAAGGACGCCATCTACTGTCTCTTGGGTTTAAATCAATTACACCTTCATCACCAACAAAAGGTAAAATATCTATTACTACGATACTATCCATATCGATATTTCCTGTATTCCGAACAAACAAACGATAATCGGATACACCACCAGGAACAGTTAAAGCGACATCTGGATATTTAGACCAAGAGTTATCTTGACCTCTAACAAGTTTTTCAGATTCAAGTGCAGGAGAAACGGCAATATTTACCAATGCATTATCGTAGCAAAACGTCTCCGAGTTATCTCCATCGTTATCCAAATCCCATATATCTATTTGAGTAAGAGTAGATCCATCACAACCATTAGATGTTTCATTTAATATAGAATAAGAATTAATAACTGTACCAGCTCCGGCAAGTGCTGAAGGATTTACTACTGTTCGAAATTCGATAAAGAAAAACCTTCCAGGAGCTAACTTAAAAGCAGATGCTCCCGTCCAATCCCACTTCAATAAGTGTTGTCCTGAGCCATTGTAATCTACTATATCTATAAAATCAGGATTGGTAGGTACTCCTGTTCCCATATCTATAATCGACCAAGAGTTGGGAATAAAATCAAGTTGTGGTGGTAACATATCAGCTACACTAGGATTGACAATTGAGTCTGTTACTCCAGATCCATTACGCACTTGAAGCCGAAATGCAACTGTGTCTCCAGGGCTATAATATGTAGGAGAAAATCCTATCCAAAATGTCTCATTATATTGTATGAGCTTTGATGCTCCAGGAGCATGACCACTAACAAGTTCCAAAATCTCGATAGGAGTACAAATATCACTATAAGAATCTAAAGGTAGTACTCCTCCACTATCATAGGCATGGGCACAATTAATAAGCGTACCGCCTGGAGCATCAGAATTGACATCAAAAGATATTCTATAATCTTCATAAACATGAGCGCCAATAGGTAAAGGATCAGGACCATAAGACCAACGAACTATAGTGATATATTCATTGGCAGCTAGACCTAAGGTAGAAACAGAAATATTTGCATTATCCCATCTTCCATAAGGAGATAAAGGGGTTGTTGTCCAGGTCGAATTTAAGTTCGTTTGGTATGATACACTTACATCAAAATCAACAGGTGCTCCTCCTAGCGATATGGCTCCTGTACTGATTGAGGTAACGGTTAATCCTGAAGGTATTGTATCTAATATATAGAATCCAGGCACATCTTCAGAACTGTTATTATCAAAATCAATATAATATGTTCCGCTTTGACCTTGATACAAGGTATCATAATCTGAAGTTTTTGTCATGTATCCTTCACGGAAAGGAGGTTGTAATATATGAGAATCGCTTAGTGGTAAGGTATTGGGAACTTCTCCAAGAGGAGTATAATTAAAATATCCAGTATTCGTTACCAGGTCTCCTTCATTAAATGATGATGATGGATAAATAATTCGTAATTTAGGAAAATGACAAACATTTAAATCATAATCAGGATATGTCCAAGTGACGGTATGCGTAACAGCATCGTATACTCCACCATCATTTGCACTTACAAATATCGACCCTGCTGGTAAAGGATCGACAAGAGTGATATCTTGAGCAATCAAAGTTCCATCGAATGCAGTTGGATAATCATTATTGCAAAGTGAAAAGCCATATGAAGTTTCATTATCTAAAGCTCCACCACCTAAAAAATATTTTTCAGCATATACTTGGTCAGTTGCTCTTGCCATTACGTCTACTACATTTGAAGTAACTGAAGTTGCATTACTCCCCATAATAGTAGCCGTATTAGATGTGACTGTATAATCAGGTGTGTATCCATTTGGATATCGAACACGAATCAATACTTGCCCCGATGCTCCTGCTGGGATTGGGTCGATAAATGTAAATTTCACAATCCTTGTTCCAGGATCGTATTGAGCATTTGTAGTATGCGCAGAACCACTCAGTCCAAGAAACTCCAAACCTACTGGTAATTCATCTGTAAGCATCACACCTTCGCAATTACCTGCAACTCCTGAACAAGAATACTGTATCGAATACGTAAATTCTTCTCCTGCAAGTACGGTACTTTTATCTACTGATTTATAAATATTAAGATTGGCAAGTGCTGTAGTTATGGAGTTGGTAAGATGTTCTTTTGGCTCCAAAAATGTAAAAGCACTTAAAAGGAAGCAGCTTGCAATCGTAAGTACAATTGCAATAACGGGTTGCTTATCCTTAAGCTGATTATAGCTATCTTTTAAAAAAAATAGATAGCCCAATACAGACTTATTTTTTTCAAAAAGTCTTCTCATCATTTTCTGCATGAACCATTAAGAGCGTGTTCATAATCTAACGATTATGGTTCCCAAAACTGGGTCTTGTTCTATTTATTTAGTAACGATCAAAGAATAACTTCTACATTTTGATTATGGTTTTATACTTACCAGTATTCGGTTATCGGATCATCATCGGTTGCTATCCTTTTATTTTCAGTAGCTTTAAACGTTTGGCAACCCAAAAACCACTTTGGTTTCAGTATATAATCTTATACTTTATCAAAATGATAGACTTATTTTTTGTCCATTATTTCAGTACATTGTAAACTAATTAACTTCTTATTTTGATGATCTCTTTTTGAAGGCATCACATCCGCTAGTGGTTCTCTCTGTTGAATCAAAACTGCGCCTTTTGTATCCTGTTGGTACAAGCTAGGCTAGTCCCGAATCTTTTTTGCTTTGCGCCACTTCGTTCATGTTATTTTTTTCGACAATCCAAGAAGGATTCTCTCAAAAAATACCTTGCTACTTCTTTAAAAATAGCCTTAATCAAAATGATAACTAACTTAATTTACACTGTACTCAGAACAGTTTTTTTAAAAAATTAAAGGTTTAGGTATTTTTTATTGGACTGGTTATATACAATTGGGGTTTCGTTTTTTTGATATATTAAAAACAATAACTATACCATAATGGCTGTTACAAAAGGAAAATAATGAAGATTTCTTACTAAAGAAGATAGAAGTGAGCAAAATTAAGGCTTTTGTGACACGCAAAAAAAGTACAAACTTATTGTACAGTCAATTCATAATGGTTTACAATATGTTATACTAGTAAAAATCGTACAATACAACGTATTACCATTGTTTTAAAGAATGAATATTTTTTGTTAAAATATGATGTTTTTTTGTTGAAATTACTACTTAAGTAGCTCACCACAATTACTTCGGTATTTTAAAACGATCTTGCAGCCCGTCCGCTTTGCGGTTCGGAATTGACTTTCCTCATGCTATATTTCCTCAAAAAAATCTTCGCCCTAAAATTTACCGAATTAATTATCGTGAGCTACTTAGTAACGGTCAAATAATAACTTCCCGATTTGTGGCTGGCATTTTAGAGTTAATACATCGTCGAAAATACTCGTAATAGCTAGGCTATTACTGCGTTTTTAACAGCACTCTTTGTGCCACTGGCACAAGCTTTCGCTAATTCGTCTAAACTCAAAAATTCTATAGCCAAAATACGGAACTTATTTTTCGGCCGTTACTTAATAAAGCATTATATAATTTTTCGTAAAAAGTTGTTTTATCGAATAATCGTTACACTACCCTTATAGGTTTCAACCAAGCCATCGATAAAACTGATTTCTGCGAAATAAACATAAACACCAGGAGTCAGAGGTCTACCTCTAAATAAACCATCCCAACCTATTGGATCGGAATTAGGTTGGAAATTATTCAATTCGAACAGGTGTTCTCCCCAACGGTCGAAAACTTTTAAGGTATTGACTTGTTCTACCATTTGATCTCCATAAACCATGAAGAAATCATTATTACCATCTCCATTAGGAGTAAAGGCTGATGGAATATACACATGTCGATCTTTAGACACAAATACTGTAACTGCATCCGTTTCAATGCATCCATTTTCTCCTACAACCGTTACATTGTAAGAAGTTTGCTCAGTAGGACTAACGATAGGATTAAAACAATCTAAACAAGAAAGTAAAGGCTCTTGCGTCCAATAGAAGGTGTCTACAAGTTGGTTTATCTCCAATCCTAACTGGGCACTTTCGCCTAATTCAATAACAATATTGTCACCTAGTTCTACTTGAAGTTCATTAGGATGATCTAATATTGCGGTTGTACTCCATTCGCAACCGATAGCATCTTGTATGATAATTGGATAGTTTCCAGAAGGTAACAATCCAAATTCATTTTGAGAATAGAAATTTTCACCATCTATAGAATATAAAAATGGTGGTGTACCACCCTCTACTGATTCGATATGAATCGAACCATTTTCGTCACCAAAACAAGCGGGGTCAGTCGCAATAATATTGGCAGACGTAGGTACATTATCTTCCGCTCCTACTATAACCTCATCAGTAGATGAGCAGCCATTTTCCAGATTAGTTACTACCAAAGTATAAGAACCTGCTTGATCTACATTAGCCAATAGACTTGTACTTCCTGATAGAATATTTCCTTCAGTAGTCGTCCATTGATAGGCATAATTTGGACCAACAGAAGAGGCACTACCATCTATTGAAACTTCAGGTTCTAAACAATTGAACGAAGAAGCTGTTCCTGCTTCCGCTATTGGAGGAGTTGTATTTTCGTCTACAAAAATGGATGCTGTATTACTACATCCATTCGCTGTGTCTGTTATTGTTAAGGTATAATTTGCAGATTGATTTACTGTAGGTGTAAGTGTCATCGCACCATCTAAAATTGTTCCACCAGACCATTCATAGGTAAAGCCAACACCATTATCTGATGCTGTAGCGTTTAGCTCTACAGTCTCTGTTGTACAAGTTATAAGTTCTGCTTGAGCGATGACCACATCAGGCAAATTATCGTCTGCTAAGATCGTTATTGAGGCAGATGCAGAACATCCACTTAAAGCATTCGTCACTGTAAGTGTGTAAGTACCTGCACTACCGATTTCAGGATTTTGTGTTGTAGCTCCAGAAATAATAGTCCCACCATCAGTAGCGGTCCAATCAAAAGATATATTCCCGATAGGTGAAGAGGCGCTACCATCCAACACCAATGACTGATCAGAACAGGTAAAGTATAAAGAACTTAGTGGCTCTATCGTTGCGATTGGTAATTCTGCCAGCTCAATTGCTGTACCAGTAGAAACAGCATAACAAGCATCATCAAAATCTGGAGCTCCTGTGCCATTATCTGAACCAGCTATTGCTGTAATAAAATATGTTCCCAAAGCTAACCCTGTCAAATCAAATTCAGGAACTGAGTTTGTTGCTATAATTGTTCCTATTGTATTGGCATCGCCATCGTGTAATACAAATTGTAAAATATCATTACCATCTAAATAAGCATCACCATTATGAATAATGCTAATTGTTGATTCACTGCAAACAACTTGCGGATCGACATCTAAAGTACCTGCATCAGTAAGACATTCACAATCATAACTACCTGTCAACTCTGTTGGACCACAGGCATTGCCATCATCAACCAAGAAGGTATAGTTTCCATTTAGCGGTATCGGATCACTTTCAAATGTACTTCCTGTCAAATTCCCAGTATTCCCACCGACGGTATAAGAACTGTCATCACCATTTAATATTTCAAAACTAACGGTATAAAAAGTATTGGTACTATTACAAGTAAAAATAGCATCGGTCGTTGTCGGAATTTCAAAAACAGTAATATCTACATTTCCACTAATGGTAGCAGCACAATCTGGTCTTGCGTTATCAATTACCGAAATAATAGAAAAATTAGTCTGCTCTACTGGACTTACGGTTATAGTATGTCCATCATTAATCTCAGTCAACGTAAACTCATCTTGACCATCTGTATACACTACATCAAAAGAATCACCATTTCCTGTTAGATTAAAACTAATATCTACTTCTTCGCCTGCGCAAATAGTTGTTGCTCCACTTAAAGACACAATTGGTGTCTGATATTGTATTGTTATATTTTGATCTTGTTCGGTTGTATTTCCGCATTCATCTGTCAATGACCAAGTACGAATGATGGTATCTTCACAATCGCTAGTTGTTACTACATCTGTAAAGGAAGCTACTCGAATTGTTCCTACCCCATTATCACAAGCATCAGATTCATCTAAGACATCTCCAGTTATTAATAAGTCAGTAGGGTCTTGATCGCCATTGATTGTAATAGCAGGTGGAACTGTAAAGTCGGGTGCTTGGGTATCTTCTATTGTGAAAGTACCGATAGTAGTTGATGAGTTTCCAGCTTCATCAGTAACGATAAAAGTAACCGTTACTAAACCTGTTTCGCCACAATCATCAGAAAGAATTGGTAGTGTAGGATCAGTTGTCCAAGCAACAGTACTACAATCTTCTGTGGCACTTGCACCAGCATTATTACTCAACCAAGCATTAAACTCTGCTGTATTTCCTAAACCATCACATTCGACAGTTATATCCATTGCATTATCTACGATTAAAGGAGGTGTATTGTCGATAACTTCCACATTGAATGAACAAGTATTGACATTTCCAACAGCATCAGTTGCCGTATAATTTACAGTAGTTATTCCTAAATTAAAGGATTGTCCACTTGCATCATTTATTCCTGTACTAGGAGAAATCGTCGTAGTTGCACCTGTTAATTCATAAGTTAAACTTTCGAGGAGGCAATTATCAGAAACATCGACTGGAGCCAAAGCACTTACTTCAGGATTACAATCAGCACTATTGACGTCGATAAAAATTGTTTGATCTGCTTGGCAATTTACAATTGGGTTTTCGTTATCACCAACAGTAAGAGACAAAGTATTATCTAGTTGTTCTGCACATAAATCTGTAGTGGTTGCTAAAATGGTAAAATTTGCATTGGCATTTAGAATATCGGTAGGTAAACTAATAGTCGTTCCTGTACCAATAACTTGCGAGCCAATAGGAGTTAATTCTTCATATAATTGATAGGAAATACCTAGTTCAGAATTTTCAATATTGATCGCACTAGCTGTACCAGGACAGAGCGGTTCTACTCCATCACTTGTTAATTGTAGGTCTGTATTTGGTGAAGCTAGTATGTTTACATTAATAGAACTAGTTGCTTCGCAATTATTCGCATCTGTTACCGTCACACTGTATAAGTCACTTGACTGAACGCTTATGGTTTGGCTTTCAGCACTTGTAGACCATTCGTAAGTAGCGCCAACATTTTCGGCATCTAATGTTATTTCTACGCCTTCACAAATCTCTTCATCAGCTCCTAAGTCGACTACAGGTAAGGGATTGACTGTAAGCATTAATGCATCAGTTGAAGAACAACCCTCTGCATCTGTTACGGTTACACTATACTCCCCTTCTGTAGTTGCTTCTATATTTTGAATATTTTCTGTCGTTGAAGACCATTCGAAAGTAGACCCAGCATTTTCGGCATCTAAAAATAATACTTGCCCATCACAAATAGCTTGATCAGCTCCCAAATCTACTTGAGGCAAAGGATCTACAGTAATGTCTACAGCATCAATAGTTGTACAACCACTAGCATTGGTAACAGTTACAGCATAATTACCAGATGTATTTACAGTAATAGCGGGTGTATCAAAACTGTTAGACCAATTATATTCGCTATCTGTATTGGTAGCATCTAGAATTAACGCTCCCCCTTCACAAAAGGACTCATCAGTTCCTAAATCTACAATTGGCAAAGGATTAATAGCAAGTAGATTAAAGGTATCACTAGCTGTACAACTATTCGCATTGGTTACTGTTACAGTGTACATTCCTACATCACTTACTGTAATCATTTGCCCATTTTCTGCGTTCGACCATTCATAAGTTGCACCAATATTTCCTGCATCTAATTGTAGTGAAGCATTTTCACAGATTACACTATCGGCACCTAGCTCGATTACTGGACTATCAATAACAGAGATGGACAAATCATCAGTATCTGTACAACCAAATTGATCGGTAATCGTAACAGCATAAGTAGCATCCGTAAAAGTAGAAATAGTACGAACAGGCTCAGATGAAATTCCGTCACTCCATGAATAAATACAATTTGTACAATTGGGGTCTGTAGCATCAAGTGGAATTTCTTCACCTTGACAAACAACCAAGTCAGCAGGTAATATTGCTTGAGGTAAGGCAGGAGCATTAAGTTTGTATACCCAATAATCAGTATTACCATTATTAGAACTTAGGTCTATACTGTTTGAACTGGAATAACCTGCTACGATATAACCACCATCATTTACTTGTTGGATGTAGTGCGCTTCTTCAGTGCTTAGTCCACCATAATTTTGTTCCCACTCTAATGAACCAATAGAATTTAGTTTCATTATCCAAACATCTCTTGAGCCATTATTCCCGCTATTGACATCAATATTATTGGATTCAGAATATCCACCTATCACATACCCTCCATCACCAGATTCGTGGACGTTAATTGCTCCATCATCAATATTTCCACCTAAATTATTTTCCCATTCTTTTCCACCAATTGCATTGACTTTTAATACCCAAACATCTTTATTTCCATTATTACTTGTCACATCAAAATCGTCTGATTCTGAAGCACCAACTAAAAGGTAGCCTTTATCATTCGTTTGCAAAAGAGAATAAAATTCATCTAGTCCTGAACCACCATAATTTTTATTCCATTCTATTATACCATCTTTTGATAACTTTATCAGCCAAAAATCTCCTGAACCATAGTTGCCAACGACATCCATATTATTAGAATACGATTGAGCACCTACTACATAACCTCCATCAGAAGTTAGTGTTATGGCTTTTGCACTATCGTCATTAGAGCCACCATAATTTACTTGCCATATTGGAGAACCGTCAATTGCTAATTTTAATATCCATGCATCAGTACCTCCATTATTGCCAGTAAGATCACCGTTGCTAGAAGCAGATTCACCAACAATAACATAAGTTCCATCTATATTTTGCTCTACACTATATGCTCTGTCATCTGCGGTACCACCAAAATTTCGAGACCACTGAATAAGACCATCAGCATCTATCTTTAACACCCAAGCATCCGAATTTCCATTGTTATTAGGCACATCTATATTACTAGAATTTGAAGAACCGACGATAAGATATCCTCCATCTAAAGTGGCTGTAGCACCAAAAGCTTCATCAGTGTTCGACCCTCCGTAGTTCTTTTCCCAGAGTAGACTTCCATCAGCAGCAAGTTTCAAAATCCAAAAATCAGCAGCACCATTATTGGCACTTATATCTATATTATTAGAATTGGTCGTTCCTATTACCAAGTAAGTTCCATCTTCATTAGGAATAACTTGGTGTGCTTCATCTTGTTCGGTTCCTCCAAAATTATATTCCCATTCTATTTTAGGCGTTTCAGAAAAACCGACAATTGCAGTAGCTGTAGCTTGGCAATTTCCATCATCAACAATTACATTATATGATCCAGTTGCAAGATTATTAATTTGATCACCTACAGCGTTTCCATTCCAAGTAATATCATAAGTGCCACTTCCTCCTTCAGCAAGGATACTTGCAGCTCCATTATCTTCGCCACAAGAGGTATTATCTGTTATAACGGTTAAATTTAAATTGGATGAATTAACTGTAATTGAATCTGTACTTTGGCAACCATTAGAATCGGTCACTTCTACGCCAAAGACACCTGAATTATTGATATCAATAGTTGGCGTGTTTTCGCCTGTTGTCCAATTGTAGGTTAGACCTGTAGTGTTCGTATTTAAGGTAGCCACTTGATTTTCGCATAATTCAAAATCTGCTCCTAAGTTTAAAGCAGGTTCTGGTAAAACAGCTATGTCGATAGAAGCGACTTTACTACAGCCTACCCCATCTGTAAGGGTAACCGAATAATTGATATCAGAAGTAGTACTTATCAATCGAATAGAATCTTGATTGCCATCATTCCATCTCCAGTTACAATCTAAACAATTGGCATCAAGCGCATTCAATTCTATGATATCGTTTGGACAAACAATGGTATCGTTAAATTCTAGATCAATGGCACACACTGTTTTTATGACCCAAAAATCATCTAAGCCATTTGAAGGATCTTGCTTATCGCCGTTTTGGTCTGTCTGTGAATGTCCTGCAAAAAGATAGCCTCCATCTGGTGTTTGGAATAGGTTTTGGAGTACATCTCCAGCATCTCCTCCCAAAGTCATCTCCCATTGTTGATTACCATTAGGATCAAGATACATCACCCAAAAATCTTCTGCACCTTTATTAGGACTTGATTTACCTGGGCCAGGTAGAGATTGAGAAAAACCACCTAAGATATAATAACCTATACTATTTTGTTTTGCACTATAACAATTATCAATTAAAGCTCCTCCATAAGAATGTTGCCACTCTTCGACTCCAGCTGCGTTTGTCTTGATAACCCACCAGTCAGTATAGCCATAATTAGCATCTATCTTATCACCACTTGCATTAGAATCTGAACCACCTGCTAAAAGGTATCCGCCATCTTGTGTTTGCACAAAACTTTGAATATCATCTGCACCATCTCCCCCATAACGTCGTTCCCAAATTACATTACCGTTATTTTGATCAATTTTTATGAACCAATAATCCTTAGTACCAATAAGAGCTGTAGTGACATCGCCAGAAATATCAGATTTAGAACCACCACCAATTAATAAATTTCCGTCAGGAGCTTCCTGTATTCGTCGTGCCCAGTCTTCATCATCTCCCCCTATTGTTTTATCCCAAACAATATTTCCATTATCATCAATACGAATAATCCAAGCATCAAAACTCCCTTGGTTTGGTTCCGATTTTTCTCCACTTATATTAGATGCTGATAATCCAGCCAATACATAACCACCTGTTGAAAGCGGAATCATATCATAGAGATAATCTACTGTATCACCACCATAGGTATTATCCCATTGAACATTACCCATCGCATCTGTTTTGATAACCCAATAATCCATAAAACCTCGACAAGTATCTGATTTTTCACCAGAAATATCAGAATTTGACCAACCACCTAGGAGATAACCTCCATCATTTGTTTCACGAGTTACCCAAAGTCGTTCATGTTTATTTCCGCCATATCGCTTTTCCCATTGGAGATCACCATTGTTTTCGATTTTCACCAACCAAAAATCACCTCCATAATAAGGCCAGACTAAATCGGCTGGATTATCACGAGTAGGTTCAGATACATCTCCACTTACATTAGAAGAAGTATAGCCACTTAATATAAAACCACCATCACTTGTATTTTCGATATTATTGCATTCGTCCCATACATCACCACCATAGCCACGATCCCATTCGACCAATGGTTGTGCAGTTCCTGTTTGGTATGCTAACAGAAGGAAGAGTATTATGGTAGAAAACCAGTGAAAACTAACCCTTGAGGGATAAGTTAATTTCATGGAACTATTGTTTTAGTTAATCCAACACGCAAATGACTTGGAGCTAATCATACAACAATAATTTATGCTTATAAAAGCAATAAAAGAATTAATGGTGATTTCAATTACTCCAGAATCAATTTTTGGAACAATAAATTTGTTTAATGCAATTACTCAGAGAGACTTGTAAAAGAACTGAGCCAAACATAACGCGCTAATAGTCAGCGAAATAGACACAGTTATTTCATCTATTGGTCTTAAACGGGTTGGGGTTCTATTAGTGTAGAATTATTAAAACGGTTGGTGGGATAGAAATGCTAAGATACAAAAAAGCCTGCTTTGAGCAGGCTTTTGAGATAAAAAAAAATCTTAATTTTTGTAAAGTTCGAGTCGAAAACAGGCATTTTCGATCTTTTACATTTTTTGTGGAGCTGCCGGGAGTTGAACCCGGGTCCAGACAAAGCTCTAGAAAGCCTTCTACATGTTTAGTCTTCTATTAGATTTTCGAGCATAAGAAAGGTCAGAAAACATACCCATACTCATACCTTAGTCTCTTAATTTCGCTCCGTAGCCAAGACATTCTACTTTGCTAGCCCGAGGGTTTGGTTATGAGTGGTACGCTGTGTATCAGGCGTCAAGCGCACGACTCAAAGGCTTGTAATTCCTAGAATTACGCTGCCATGGCAAAATTACGATTGCCAATTAAAGGTTTGAGTATCAAATTTTACGAGATGAAATACTCATAACTCGACATGCTTACGAACCAGTAATCTTTCCTGTCGATTCCAGTCAGCCCCGGTTAACATCTTTTTGCTAAGATCGGGCAAAACGCAAATGTACTATTTTAGTACTAGTAATAAAACTCTTTTTGAAGATTAAAAGTTTCAATAAGACATATAATTATGGGGAGATCGCTACACTGCGAGATGTCAGACCATTTCAGTAAGCTGAAATTGCGAGAAGCCAGATACACCTATTTTAGTGGTCTCGCTTCTCGCAGTCGGAGCTAGCTTTGACAATCTGACATCTCGCAGCGTAGCGATCTCAATAATTTTAGACAAAAAAAAGTCGCTCAAACAGACCGGACGTTGAGCGACTACTTATGAGAAATTCCAAAAAAAACAAACAAGAGCTAATCTATAATAATTTCTTTTTGTATTTTAAAACCGCTATCGGTTACAAGTTCGATGGTATAAACACCTTCTTTTATAGCATTCAAATCAATCTCGTAAATCGTATCACTTGATAAGTTAGATACATTATCATTCATAACAAGATCATTATCTGAACGTAGATTCACCTTAATTAGGTGATCTTCAATCACTTCGAAATCTATAAATAAGATATTATTTTCGGTATCTGTAAAGAAGATATTTCGGAAAGAAAAATCATCATCAAGGAACAAATCGGCTGTTTCCTTAAGATTTATGCTATTCTTACTATTGGCAATGCTAATAAAAGAGGAGAATGTCGTAATTAAAAAGCAAATCACGAATACTTTCATGGTTAAAAATTTAGGTTACTTAATTGTTGTTGTTGTGTGTTGTTGTATAAAGTCTAAAGAGGGAAATATATTAGGGGGGAAGTAGAAATTGTCTTGGTAGGTGGGATTGAAAGACATTTAGCTAAAGAGCCAATTCTGTGCCAAAACAATTTTTTTGCGTTGTCACTCGTCAAAAAAATAAAAAAAAAACACTTTTTAACAGTTCTATTTAATTTTTCAAGGGCTGAGTGACATGGTATTTTGCATAAAATAAACCTCAATGAGTTTACTTTCCTATTATAACGATCTTCTTTCTGTGATTCGCACTCGAATTTTCTATCTAAAAATTTGTTGCTCTTATTTCGATAACTAGTAGAGTTCCGCCCATCGACTTGTTTATCTTTTATTTTCTATTATTTTTGTATTCATTTTTTACAAAACAAAAAACAACGTATGAAAATTGGTATTATTAGAGAAGGAAAGGTTCCACCAGATTCACGAGTACCTTTGATCCCAGCTCAATGTGCACATATTATAAAGGAGTATCCTGTCGAATTAAAAATTATGCCTTCGCCTAATCGCTGCTACAAAAATGAAGAGTACGAAGCGCTTTCGCTCCAAATAGACTCCGATATGGAATCTTGTGATGTATTGATGGGTGTAAAGGAAGTTCCTATAGATCAATTGATACCAAATAAAACTTACTTTTTCTTTTCACATACCATAAAAAAGCAATCTTATAATAGAAAATTGCTGAAAGCTTGCGTCGAAAAAAATATTCGTTTGCTTGATTACGAGACATTAACGAATGATAAAGGTCAGCGTTTAATTGCATTTGGGTTCTTTGCAGGAATGGTTGGTGCGCATAACGGTATCTTAACTTACGGCAGACGTACCAAACAATATGACCTAAAGCGCATGAAAAATTGTTATGATTATGCAGAAGCAGTCTCCATCTATCAATCATTAAGCTTGCCGCCAATGAAGATTGTATTGACAGGTATGGGACGTGTTGCGTCTGGCGCAGCGAAGGTGTTGACTGATATGGGCATTCGTAAGGTTTCACCAAGCGATTATTTAAGTCAATCGTTTGATGAGCCTGTTTTTACTCAATTAGATTGTAAAGATTATGCTGCTCGTAAAGATGGTGCCGATTTTGATCTTCAACATTTCTTCGATAATCCGAAAGAGTATAAAAGTATTTTTGCTCCATATGCAAAAGCAAGTGATATCATGATCAATGGTATTTATTGGGATAATAATGCGCCTCAATTTTTCACAAAAGAAGATATGAAGGCAGATGACTTTGCTATAAAAGTGATTGCCGATGTTACTTGTGACATTGCGCCAGTTTCTTCGATTCCATCTACCTTAAAAGCAAGCACTATTGCTGATCCTATTTTTGGATATTATCCTAAAACGGAGCAACTAGCTACTCCACATCAAGCTCCCGTGATTGATATGATGACAATTGATAATCTTCCGAATGAACTCCCTCGTGATGCTTCCAAAGCTTTCGGTGAACAATTTATCGAACATATTTTGACGGAATTATTAAAAGATAATAGTGCAGTGATTGAACGGGCTACTGTTGCCGCCAATGGCGACCTCGGACCTCACTACGAATATTTGAGGGATTATTTGGAAGGA
>JAHDIP010000419.1 GCA_020630735.1 Saprospiraceae bacterium
TTATTCTACAGATACCATATTATCAAAAATCAATGCATCTACATGACCATTACCATTTATAGAAACCAATTGAACAGGTAAGGTATTATTGAGAACCGATTCTTCTAGTGGCATTTCTATTTTGATATAATTATCCGTAAAGCCTGACATGAGTTTAGTATCCTTATGTTTCTCGAATAATACGGGACGAGTTTGACCAATGAATTGCTCGTAAAAATGGTGGCGTTTTTTCTCCGATAAAATTCGAAGCATTTCGTTTCTTCTTTTGCGTTCGCCCATATCCACTTTTCCATCCATCTCAGCAGCGGGTGTATTAGCACGCTCGGAATAGGTGAACACATGTAGGTACGAAATATCCAACTCATTAATAAAACGATAAGTCTCTAAAAAGTCCTCCTTAGTCTCACCAGGGAAGCCAACAATAACATCGACTCCAATACAGCAATGAGGCATTATTTGTTTGATCAAGTCAACGCGCTCAGCATACAACTCTCGCTTATAGCGACGGCTCATCATACGAAGTTGCTTATTATTACCAGATTGCAAAGGCATATGAAAATGAGGGACAAAGCGTTTGGACTGTGCTACAAATTCTATAATTTCTTTAGTACACAAATTCGGCTCAATCGACGAAATCCGAAAGCGTTTGATACCTTCTACCTTATCCAGTTCTTTAATCAAGTCGATAAATAAGGCTTCTTTTTTCGGGCGTTCTCCTTCGATCACAGCCGTACCATTTCCGAAGTCACCGATATTGACACCTGTCAATACAATTTCATTGACACCCATCTCTGCAATTTTATGTGCATTCGCTACAACACTTTCAACCGTATCGCTACGACTTTTTCCACGTGCTAAAGGAATGGTACAAAAGGTACATTTATAATCACAGCCATCTTGTACTTTCAAAAAAGAACGGGTACGATCTCCAAACGAAAAGGCATTGACAAAATTATTCGCCGCTTTTATTTCACTTGCTAAGACCAAACCTTTATCGGTAGATTTGCTGAGGTCATCAATATATTCTAAAATGCGAAACTTCTCTGCTGCCCCAAGCACCAAGTCTACTCCAGGAATTTCTGAAATTTCCTTAGGCTTCAATTGCGCATAGCAACCAATAACAACAACAAATGCTTCTGGCGAATGCCTCAATGCTTGTCGTACAATCTGCCGACATTTTTTATCTGCAAAATCTGTTACCGAGCACGTATTGATTACATAAATATCTGCTGGTTCTTTAAAGGAGACCGTTCCATAGCCATGATCTTCAAACATTCGTTCGATAGAAGAGGTTTCAGAGTAATTTAATTTGCAGCCTAACGTATGAAAGGCTACTGTTTTCGGTGTTGCCATACACAAAAATAAGGCTTTTTATAGAATAATCGTTAAATTTGGGCTATTCGCCTCAAATCTTCTAAAACTATGAAAAAGATTTTAACACTCGTTTTAAGCCTTTTTGCTTTTACTGCTTTAGTTGCTCAAACCGAAGAGATGCAACTGCCAATCAATTCCAAAACCGTATTTAAAGATGGTGAAGGTAATCTGATTTCTTTCGAAACTTTTATAGAATGGACATCAGGAACAGGTTATGAGATCAATCCTGTTTTTGATGACGCTAATAATTTGAAAGAAATTATTGTCAATAAATCGGCAATAGCACCTCCTTCTACTGATCCTAAAAACTTTGCTAATACTACTGAAATTATCAATCGAGTTCCTCCAGATTTTGAGGTAGTTGACAGAAGTGGTAGCTTTTATAGTTTGTCTAATCTTCGAGGAAAAGTAATCGTCCTTAAGTTTTGGTTTGCAGCTTGCCAACCTTGTATCAAAGAAATGCCAGAGCTGAATACTTTAGTACAAAACTATAGTAGTCGAAGCGATGTCGTATTCTTAGCTCCTTCTTTAGACAATCCAGAAACAATTAACCGTTTTTTAGAAACACGACCTTTCCAATATAAAATCATTCCAGATGCAACCGACTTTGCACACAACTATAATGTCCCTGGTTATCCTACTCATGTAGTCATCAATCGATCAGGAAAAGTGGAGACCGTTTTTATGGGTGTCAACTATAATATCAAAGATAAATTGACAGGCGCTATTGAACGAGCCTTGCTCCGACCAATTGCCGAAGAAGCACCAACTGTAGATACAGCACCAAAAGAAGAAGCTATTGTACCAAAAGAAGAGGAAGAGGTGTTTATCACTCCCAATAGTGTGATCAAAAATGTAGAAGGTGAACTTGTACCTTTTGGCAAATTCGCAGAATTGATGAATAGTAATCGCTATGAATTAGTAAACGAAACAGACAAGGAAGGAAATGCTTATATCTTGATGAGAGAAGTAAAGCAATAGTGCCATCAATAAAAATGAACGCCTGAAGCTAATACACTAAATCATCGTAACATAAATTACTTACTCTTTAGTCTATTCCGATCAGGTTCTTGTCCTGGAATGGTATCCAGTAGATTTCGAACTTCTTCAATATTATCTGTAATTTTGGAAATATGCCATTTTAGATTTTGGCGTTCAAATTCCTCTTCTTGAAGTCGTTGAAATTCTTTAATAAAGTAAACTTGAAAAGGCGGACTAAGCCAGTAACAAAAGTTTATAGCAATATCCTTATGTGCAAGTGTGCCACCATTTCTGCCAGCTTTCGATACCAAACCTATACCGTTCATGTCTTTACTCCATTGTTTAGGGGAGATTTGTAGCCTATTATTACTAGCATTTAAGATAAAGTCAGCCAAATGGCTTACTTTATAATCAGGGTTATGTACTTTCTCCCAAGTATCAAGAAATAGGATCGTATTTGTATTTCTCAACCAACTTTGTATAGTGACTGCTGGCTTATTTTGGGCTGATTGTTTGGCGATATCTGTTAAAGAAATATAGTCAATATCATTGATTGGTTCAATAGAAATTTGTAAACCTTGTACTTTTATCTTTTTAGCAGACATCTTATATCATTTCGATTGTCAATTAATTTCATTTAAACTCTACCATTTAGTAAACTTTAAGTGAATAGGTCTTAAAGTTACGGTTTTATTATAAAATATACCTACCAGTATTCGGTTTAAGGATCATCGTTAGTAGCTATCGTTTGATTTT
>JAHDIP010000108.1 GCA_020630735.1 Saprospiraceae bacterium
AGGCAAAAGCTAGGCTAATTCTCAAAAAATGCCTCGATTAGCAACAAAATTTCTACCTCCAAATCGGGAACTTATTATTCACCCATTAAGTGCTTGGACTAAAAAGAACCTTCAGCCTCTTTATAAATCGCTGCGGTCACTGTTTGTCCAACGGCTCTTAGTGTTCGTTTATTGATAATATCCATATTGTCATTATGAGTATGCCAGTGAGCACCAAAGCCTGTTTGTGTTTGGACAGGTTTATTGATAATATCAATCATTGGAATTTTGGCAATCTGATTAACAAAGAGGTGATCATCTGTTACTGGGTTTGATGATTCGGGTACAAAGTAGTTTCCATAGCCCATGTTCTTGGCTAGTTTCCAGACTTTGTTCATTACTTTTGGTGCAAAGGCCATGGATACTTGTTCTTTTGCAAAACGAGCATCTTTGGTGCCGACCATATCTAACAGAATTCCATACTTGGGTCTGTAGCCTCTAACATGTAGATTTTTAGACCAGTATTGGGAGCCTAAACACCATGAAGTAGATTCGCCATTGTCGCCACCATCACCATAATCTTCTGCATCGAATAAAACAAAATCAACGCCCATATCTATAGGGTTAGCTTGAAGTGTACGGGCAATTTCTAGTAATACTCCTACCCCACTACCTCCATCGTCAGCACCAAGTATGGGTTCCTTACAGCGTTCTTCGCAAAGAGGAGAGTCGGCAATATGTCGGGTGTCCCAATGTGCTGCTAGCAATATTCTCTTTTTTTGCTTGGGTTTGTATTGAGCAATGATATTGGTGCTTTTTAATACTTCGCCAGTATAAGCTGTAGCATCAAAGTTTTGCTCGATGACTGTAGTACCATGGCTTTCAAATTTTTTAACGAGCCAATTTTTACAGGCTTTGTGTTCGGGTGTATTGACAACTCGTGGTCCGAAAGCTACTTGCTTTTCTACATAAACAAAGGCAGAGTCTCTATTGAACTTTGGAATTTTTATTTTTACTGCTGGTTTTGTCGGGTCAGTTGTAGTACTTGATGATGGTGGATCTTTTTTACAACCTACTAAAGTTATAAGTGCTCCTAACAACAGACTATATGTTATTTTGACTAGTTTTTTTTTCATAAACACAGATTTACACGGATTTTTTATCAGCAAGCTGATTTTTTTGACTAGTAGTTAGTTTTTTTCAGGCTAAAGCCTGTGATACTTTTCTTCTCTCGTTATTATACTAAAACCAAAGTGGTTTTGGGATTACCAATCGTTTAAGCTACTGAAAATAAAAGGGTAGCAACTGATGATGATCAGATAACTGAATACCGATAGGTATATCTTATTCTTTTACCCAAGAGGTGCCGTCTTTTCCGTCTTTGAGTAATATTTTTAATTCGTTAAGTGTGTCTCTGATTTTATCGGAGGTTCCCCAATCTTTATTTGCTCTTGCGCTTTGGCGAATGTCGATGATCAGGTTCATTAAACCATCCATTGTACCATTTCCGTTTGTAGCAGCCAAGCTTTCGTCTTTTAATCCAAAGATATCGTAGATGAATACTTTGAACGTTTCTTTTAATCGCTTCAATGTATCTGCACTTATATCTGTAAGTGATAAATGCCCATCTTTAAGACCATTGATTTTGGGTACTAATTCGAATAAACGAGCTAGTGCCATTGGTGTATTGAAATCGTCGCTCATGTGCTCGAAAGCCTGATTGATAAGACTATTAATTTCTTTATCAAATTCGGTATCGGTAGAGCCCGTTGCATTTTCTAATTTCATTAAGACATCATTAGCTTCCATTAGTCGACGGTAGCCTTTTTCGCCTGCTAGCAAAGCTGCATCTGTCAAATCGAGTGTACTACGATAGTGTGACTGTAACATGAAGAAACGAATCACCATAGGTGAATATCCTTTTGAGATATGCTCGCTATTTCCTGTAAACAATTCTTCAGGTGTGATAGAATTACCATCACTTTTTGACATTTTTTTGCCATTCATCAATAACATATTGGTATGCGTCCAATAGTTAGCAGGAGCACATTTACAAGCGCCAAAATTTTGAGCGATTTCATTTTCGTGATGCGGAAATTTCAAATCGTTTCCACCTCCATGTATGTCAAAGGTTTTACCGAGGTATTTGGTGCTCATTACAGAACATTCGAGATGCCAGCCAGGAAAGCCAACCGACCAAGGAGAATTCCAACGCATCAAATGTGATGGATCTGCTTTTATCCAGATTGCAAAATCAGATGGATGATTTTTTTCTGCTTGATTTTTGAGGTCACGTGTTTCTACTAGTAGGTCGTCAATTACACGACCAGATAATTTACCATAAGCATCATTGCTTTTTGCAAACTTTATAGTATCGAAATAGACAGAACCATTTTTTTCATAGGCAAACCCATTATCAATGATTTCTTGTACCATTTCTATTTGTTCGATGATATGACCTGTTGCACGAGGCTCGATACTTGGAGGCAATGCATTGAATATCTGCATCATTTTGTGAAAACCATTGGTATAGTGTTGTACGACTTCCATGGGTTCCAATTGTTCAAGACGTGCTTTTTTAGAAATTTTATCTTCTGCTCCGCTATCAGCATCTCCTTCTAAATGACCAACATCGGTGATATTACGGACATAACGCACGGTATATCCTAGATGTAAAAGATAACGATAAATAACATCGAAACTTACAAATGTTCGGCAATTGCCTAAATGTACATCGCTATATACAGTAGGACCACATACATACATTCCGATTCGTCCTTCAATTATGGGATTGAATGCTTCTTTTTTTCTTGTAAGGCTATTGTAGATATTAAACTTGTTTTCCATATGGCAAAATTACATAATTTTCGAAATATTATTTTTTTGATATTAACCAAATAGTATAAAAATTAGTTTCCTCCAAAACTAATAAGACTTGTGATTGGGTAGTGATCTGAATAATCTTCATTTACAATCTCATAATCAAGTACTTTTAGTTTAGGATCTGCTAGTATAAAATCAATACGTAAAGCTGGAATACTTCCCGCATAAGTTGTTCCTAAACCAAAGCCTTTTTCTTTAAATGTATCTTGAAGTCCTGTTGAGACTAGGTTATAAATATAAGATTGAGGAGTATCGTTGAAGTCACCACAAACAATTACTGGATGAGGACTGTTCGCAATATGTGCTGCTACTTTTTTGGCTTGTTTTACTCTTACGAAATTTGCTGCACGTACGTTTCGCAAAATACTACCTATATCCATCCACGTTTTTTTCTCTTGCAAATTTCCTTTTTCTACAAGTTTGTCAGCCGTAGAGCTTATTCGATTTGATTTGAAATGTACATTATATACTCTAACTGTTTTGTTTTTGACTTTAAGATCAACCCAGGCACAAGAGTTGATTGGATTATCAAACTCTATAGCCCCTTTATCAAGTATTGGATAGTCTGTAAAGATGGTTACTCCTTTATCTTTATAGAAATGTGGATAGCCCATTTTTTTCTGCACTTGATTAGGCCGTACAGTTTCTTGTGAGCAAAAAATAGCTGGTTTGCCATCTTTTTTCAATGCTTTAGCAAATTTCCCAAGTTCTTGATCAAAGACCTCTTCCCCTTTCTTTCTTACTTTTTTGAGACGAAAGACATTATAACTCATTACATGAATAGTTGTATCGTCAGATGGTTCTGCCAGTAGGTTGAGCCCTATGAAACCTGTAAAATGTGACCAGCCTAAAAGAATGCAAGCCAATGAAAAAAGGAAATACTTGTTTTTGAACGTTAACCAAAATATAATGAAGAGTATATGTCCAAATAAAAGAAAAGGATAGGTTAGACCAACAAAAGAAGGTAGCCAAAATTGTTCAGGATTAATGTAAGGAGATAAGTAAGCCAAAAAGGTTGCTAATATTAGTAAGACATTCCCCCACTTGAACATGTTTTTTATAATGCGCAAAATATCTGTTCTCTTTATTAGACTTTATTCTAAAGAATTTTGTATGGCACAAAAAGCGTCTTTTTTTGCTCATAAAAACCTTTCAGAATTAAGTCTATTCGGTAAAAGGTTATTTTCTTAAAGCTTAAACGATAGGTTAAAAAAGAAAGTGCACAAAATAGAATTTAACTCTAGGCACTTATTTTTTACTTGCTTTGAATAAGAACTCTTTTTCTTCTACAGAAAGACTATCATAACCCGAGCTTTTGATTTTGTCCAAAATAGAATCTAAGCGTTCTTGATAAGAATGACTGTCTTCATCTCTTGGAGCTTTTCCTCCTTTTGTACGATTAGGGTTTCTGAAAATCACCTTTGGACGACGAGGTTCACCACTAAAACGAGCAGTAAGGTTGTCCCAAAATTCGCTTATACGAGCCAATAGTTTGTTGACTGGTTCTGACCAATCTTCTCCATTTCGAAGTTGTGAAACAAAGAACCATCCGAATAATGCTCCTCCTAAATGTGCAAAATGACCACCTGAATTTACATTTGTTGTTGTACCTATCATATCTAGGAAAACCATTGTAGCTACAATATATTTTAGTTTTACATTACCAATAAAAAGTAAATTGAAGTTATAGTCGGGAGATAAAACTCCAGAAGCTACCACTATTGCCATTACTCCAGCCGAAGCACCGTAAGCAAAACTACCTATTGTATCAGGCATTAGGTTTGCAGAAATAAAATATACTAATGCTCCAACAATACCTCCGAGCAGATAAATAGGTGCAATACGATGATCTCCTATCAAATCTCCTACGATTTTGCCAAACCAGTAGAAAATAAGCATATTAAAGAGGATATGCATAAATCCTTCATGCATAAACATGGAGGTAATAACCGCCCAAGGGTGTGTTAAATTATGCCACCAATCTCCTGATACGCAGAAAAAATTTCTTAATTGAAAATAAAATTCTGGTGTTACTCCTCCGCTTCCATAAAAAAGGACGAGTCGAATAACATTAATTGCTATAAAAACAACGACATTGATAATGATAATACGGGTTACCATATTACCAGAACTAAATTCTCTTTTTACATCTTGTACTATTGACGCTAGCATTGGTTAGCTATTTTTTTTTAGACTTTCGTTGAAGTTACTAAACATCTCCTATATTTTACAAACAACTTATATACCAAGTCTACTATATATACTAAAATTTTATTATAAAATATTTCGTGCACTATAGACTTTATACCTGTTCGCCACTTTTTTTCCAGTAAAGCACCAATAAGAAACCAAATAGTGCACCTCCTAAGTGTGCAAAGTGCGCAATATTGTCCCAAGAAAATTGATTTATTCCCATAAACAACTCTCCGACCATCAACAAAGGAATAAAATATTTTGCTTTTATAGGGACAGGGAAAAATATTAACATTAGCTCAACATTAGGATACAACATACCAAACGCAAGCAGTAAGCCATAGACTGCTCCTGATGCCCCTACTGTAGGGATATTAAGTTTAAGATCAACATATTGCTGCATTAGCTTACCTGCTTGATCTGAAACTGCTGATGCTTCTCCATTTATTAGAACACCTAATTCATCAACAGCATTTTTATATTCGGGGTTCAAACTATCCAACGGAACTGTCTTGAAAAATGCATTGAAATTGTCATAAGTTGGAGACATTTGAAAGGCATCAAATAAGCCTTGAAGGTTTGATATTTCTATATAGTTTGTCAACTCGTGCAGAAAGACAGCCCCCAAGCCACAAAAGAAATAGAAAAACAGAAATCGTCCAGCTCCCCAACGACTTTCTAGTGCTGCACCAAACATATATAAGGCAAACATATTGAAAAACAAATGCATGACACTTCCATGCATAAACATATGCGTGATAATCTGAAAGGGTTGGAATAGCGTTGATCCAGGGTAATATAAAGCTAAAAAATCTAAGCCTACTGATTGATCTATAAAAAATACAATTACGTTGATAATCAGCAGATATTTTACTGCTTCTGTAATTTGTTGCATAAAGAACTATTAAAGTATCGGGTACGAATAAGTGGTTAGTCAAAATTAAAATAAAAAAGTACGTAATAGCTCACCTTGTTATTTGAATTTTTATTTTAATTATTGCAAGCACTTGCCTTTACAATTGCTGTATTATATCTCTAAACGTAAATAATTATGCAAATGTTGAAAACATATAACATTTTTATCAACTGTAAGGTATGATATTTTTTAGAATATATCTCTTAAAATCGACACGTTGGCTGTTTTTATGGAGGAACAGACAAAGAAGTTGTTAAAAAATGAATTAATGACTAAAAAAAATTCAAATCTAAACTCCTTAAGCTCCAAAACGTTTACGCAATTCGTCTAGCTCTATGGTGATAAAACAATTTTTGCCTGAAGGACTTTTGTAGGGAACTTGGCAAGCAAATAGCTTATCTATCAGTTCTTGCATTTCGATAGGGCTTAGAGTTTGTCCACGTTTGATTGCCGCACTACGTGCCATAGAATGCGCAATAGTTTCGTTAGTATCTAATTGCAAATCTCTATTCTCTTTGTATTGTTGAATTAACGTTTCGATTATTTGTTGCTCGCCTTGGTTGCCATCCAGATCAGCAGGAACTCCATTAATGACAAAGCTACTATTTCCAAATTCTTCAATATCGAAACCTAGTAAATTTATTTGATCTCTAATAGACGAAAGAATAGATGCATCTGCAGGCGACAGTTTTATGGTCGTTGGAAATAATTGTCGTTGTGTAGATGCTTTTTTATCGCTTAATGCTGTCAAGTATTGTTCGTACAAAATCCGTTCATGCGCAGACTGTTGGTCGATGAGCATAAAGCCTGATTTGATTTGACTAACAACATAAGAGGCATGAATATGGTAAGGCTTTTTTTGTCGTTTTGAAAAACTACCTACTGCATCATCTAATGGAGATTGATCTGTCCATTCGCTTTCGATGATCACATGTTCTTCAGTAGAAGAGCTATTTTTTTTATCTTCCTCTATATTTGGTGCTTCTAAACCATCATACAATTTTTCCCAATTTTTAAGATTAGAACTTTCTAAGCTAGAAGGTTTGGAAAAAGAACTTGATCGTTCAGTATAATTTTTAGGTGAAGCTACTGACGATTGCTCTTTAGGAATTGATGGTCTTTGTTGTGGTTGTGTTTGAATATTAAAACTTCCTTCTTGATCAAAATCAAGCATTGGTGTAATACTATGTTGACCAAGTGCATGACGAACAGCCACTTTTAAGTAATTGTAAACGAGGCGTTCATCATCAAACTTTATTTCTTGTTTGGTTGGATGAACATTGATATCTATTCGAGCAGGATCTATTTCGATAAAAATGACATATAAAGGATAAGTACCTTTGGTCAATAGCTCTTCATAAGCCCCCATTATTGCATGATTGAGATAGGCACTTTTGATAAAGCGTTTATTGACAAAGAATAGTTGTTCGCCTCTTGTCTTTTTAGCAAACTCTGGTTTTCCTACAAATCCTTCCAATTTTAGGGCGTCTGTCTCTTCTGAAACAGGAACCAATTTTTTATTGGTGCTTGGTCCAAAAATACCGACGATTCGTTGGCGTCTATTGCCAGCAGGAAGGTGATAGATTTCGGTATTATTGTGGTGTAAAGAAAAGAAGATATCTGGATGCGCAATAGCTACTCGTTGAAATTCATCCAAGATATGACGCATTTCAACAGAGTTTGATTTTAAGAAATTACGTCGAGCAGGTACGTTATAAAATAAATTCTTAACTGATATACTTGTGCCAGAAGCACATTGACAAGCTTCCTGTTTTTTCACTTCAGACCCCTCTATGACGATACGAACGCCCAAATCGTTCGGTTGTTGGCGAGTACGTAATTCAACGTGTGCAATTGCCGCAATAGAAGCCATTGCTTCTCCTCGGAATCCCATCGTACGAATCGCAAATAAATCTTTCGAAGCTCTAATCTTGGATGTTGCATGCCGTTCGAAACACATACGAGCATCTGTTTCAGACATTCCACAACCATCGTCGATGACTTGTATTAAGTTTTTGCCTGCTTCTTTTACAATTAATTTTATCGTGCTGCTCCCTGCATCAATAGCGTTCTCCAATAACTCCTTTACCACAGAGGCTGGTCGTTGAACGACTTCGCCTGCAGCAATTTGATTTGCGATAGAATCAGGTAGTAGCTGAATGATATCAGCCATGCTTTTATGTTTTTGTTTTACGAATGTTAACCAAGATAACAGACTTATTTTTCGTCCATTACTAGAGACCTTAATTTAAAAAAGTCTCAATTTCAGGCAAATATACCATAAGAATAAGATAAGCCACAAAAACAAGCACTACAATTATTGCGAAAAGCAATATATTGGAACGACGAGCACTTTGGTTTCGAGCAGATGGTTGGGCATTAAAGCTTCTTCTGAAGCCGCCAGCAAGACGAGATTTAACTGCTTCAGCGCTATTCTCGTCGCCTTGTGCTAATTTAAGACGTGCTTCTAGGTCTTCTTTTTTGGGATCCCAGTGGCGAGGTTTATAATCAAATTTTTGATTTTTGGGGGTTTTAATAAATTTTGGTAAAGCCATAATTTTGGTAGTTTTTAGACAGTAGCATATTCGTAACCGTTAAATAATAATACGCCATATCAGTTGAAAATCAAAATTAAAATGCAAATAAAATAGATACAAATATTCATAATTTAAGTTCATCTGACTTTTCCCTTTCATTTACATTTTATACTTATTTAGATGTAAATTGGCTTAAGAATGGTGTATACCTTATTTATTTTCTTCGACAATAAATAATTCCATTGCGATACGATCTGCTAATAGTTTGCCTTTGTTTGTCAAAAAATAAAAGCCGTCTTTGTAGTGTAATTTTTGTTCTTGCTGGAAAGGAACAACGATCTTTTTGAAGTGCTTATAAACATTTTCTCCCCATTGTTTAATTTTTATTTCGTCGCAGCCCCACATTGTACGAAGTGAGGTCATAATGTATTCATTGTACTGCTGACTAGGGCTTAGTTCTTCGACCTCGTTAGGTAAGGTGTTTTCTTTTAGCGCCTTTAAATAATTGGCATTGTGGGCGATATTCCACTGCCTGCTTTTTCCATTATAAGAGTGAGCAGAAGGACCGACACCAAGATAGGCTTCTCCTTTCCAATAATTAGAATTGTGGCGAGCGTACTGGTTAGGTTTGGCAAAATTGGAAATCTCGTAGTGCTCATAGCCTTCGTTTTTCATGGCTTGCATCAGGTATTCAAATTGTCGAGCAGCTTGGTCTTCGTCCACGGCTTTTGCTTTACCCGCTTTCACAAAATGATCTAAAGCAGTATTCGGTTCAACAGTCAAACAATAACAGGAAATATGAGGAATCTTATAATCAAAGATGGTTGCTAAATTTTGTTGCCATTGCTGGTCACTCATCGTAGGCGAACCATAAATAAGATCAATAGTCAGATTTTCAAAACCAATAGCTTGAGCATCTTCGATACAGGCTTTTGCTTCTTCTACATTATGCGCTCGATTCATATAAGCTAGATCCGCTGCAACAAATGATTGGATACCGATGCTCAAGCGATTAACTGGTGTTCGTTTGAGTGCTTCTAGCTTTTCCTTAGTTAAGTCATCAGGGTTTGCTTCTAAGGTTATTTCTGCATCTGATTTGATGTTGTGTAATTGGTGTAGTTTTTCGAAAATGAGATTCAATTCTGCTTCGGAAAGTAAGGAAGGAGTACCTCCACCAAAATAAATAGTATCAAGTGTTGCCCCACCTAAATAGTCCTTTTGCAATTCGATCTCTCGAACGATTGCTTGGAGCATTTCGTCTTTATACTTTAAGGAAGTTGAAAAGTGGAAGTTGCAATAATGGCAAGCCTGTTTACAGAAAGGAATATGTATATAAATACCTGGCATTAAGCAAATCGAATTGAGTGAATATTAATTTTTTTCACAAGGTAATCAATATTCACTCAATCTATAATTTATTTTGAAGCTTGCACATTTTCTAGTGCTTTCTTAATCGTTCGTTGAGCAGTACGGACATCGATTTCATAATCGTTGAAAACGACGTTGCCACTTTTATCTATAATTATAAACCAAGGCGTCCCCCCTGTTTTATAATTTTGCATAATGTTGGAACGCTTACTATCCGTATTTTGTCCGTCATCATGACCAAAAGGGATATCAAGTTTATATTTTTTCTGAGTTTTCCGCAAACGTTTTTTTGTATTAGTATGCTGACCTTCAAAGACGGTTTGCACAGCTACAAATTCCACCTCGTCATTTCGCTTGTATTTATCTTTCAAATACTTGACCATTGGGAATGCATGTGTGTGACAACCAGGACACCAATGCTGAAAACATAACATAACGATAACTTTTCCTTCGTAGTCATCTATCTCTATTTCGGTATCATCACCGTTTTCATCTATCCAATTATTCACTTCCCATTTTGGTGCCTTTTCGCCTACAATACCAAAAGTTGTCTCTTCTTGTGCTGCTAATGACACTGAAAACAAGAAGCTTATATAAAGAAATAAAACGTAATTTTTCATACTCGGTTTTTAGTAAAATTGTTAGCTGTTTTTTATACAATTATTTACAGAAATAATTATTCCAATTTTGTCACTACTTCTACATCTCCGTGAAATGTACGGTGAACGGGACACTTATTAGCAATCATCAGCATTCGTTGGCGTTGTTCTTCGGTAAGGTTGCCTTCTATTTCGATAATGCGTTCGAAGGTATCAATTTTACTTGTTGGTTTTTCACAGTCATTACAATCCTCTCGGTAGTGCTTATTATGCGATAAATGCACTCGAACGTCTCTGACATCCCAGCCTTTTCGTCTAGCATACATTTGCAAGGTCATAGCGGTACATGCTCCCAAACTCGCACTCAACAACTCGTATGGAGAAGGACCAAAATCGTTGCCACCAAGTTCTTCCGATTCGTCAGCAATTAAGCCATGTCGTCCTGCAAGAATATCAGTTGTAAAACCATCAGCACCTAGTTTAGCTACTACTTGTTTATGCGTTTTTAATTTTTCTTCTTCTGGAGTATCAATATAGCGTTTGACCCAAGAAGAAATTAAATTACCTGCATAAAAAGCATCATTCTTATTCTCCAACATGTGGCTAGCACCGTCTAGAGTGACAAAACTCTTAGGATGAAAAGCTGCACTATATATTTGAGCAGCATTTTCTATTTCCACTACACTATCTTGTGGCGAATGTAGTACAAGTAATGCCTTGCGAAGACGTTTCAAAATCCCAAACATATTGCGATCTTTCAAATCATCTAAAAATTGTTTTTTTATGGTAAACGTTCGACCACCAATAGAGACAGTTGCCACTCCATTTTTTTCGATATCCTCAATACTATCTTCTAGTAAATGAGTAACGTGCTCAGGATCAGATGGCGCCCCTATGGTTGCTACCGCTTTGATCGAATCTAGTTGACTTGCCGCAAAAATAGCCGCTGCTCCACCTAAGGAATGACCAATCATGATAGATGGTGCTTTATAGTTTTCTTCTAAATATTGTGCCGCTGCAAGAATGTCTTCTACATTAGACGTAAAGTTAGTATCCGCAAAATCGCCTTCGCTTTCTCCAAGTCCTGTAAAGTCAAAACGCAAGACGCCGATTCCGTTTAGGGTTAATGCTCGACTAATATGGCGAACGGCATTTAGGTTTTTATTACCTGTAAAAACATGTGCAAAAACGGCAAAAGAATGAGGAAGGCTATCTATTGGAAATTCCAACTTAGCCGCTAAACGGTATCCGTTAGCATTGGTGAACTGTATTTTTTGACTACGCATAATGTTGTTGTTTTTCGATTGCTTTAAGCTAATGCTTTGTGTAAGGCTTGTACTCCTATTTGGTGATGAGAGGTGTTATAGGTTGCTTTGCCATTTTTGATCAAAATCACTTGAGGCGATTGATGAGTTACTCCAAAATAATTGGCTACTTCATTAGAAATCGCTCGATTATTGATGAGGTCGAGATAATAAAAATCCAAATCTTCGGCAGTAAAATCCCAATCGTCTTCAAGCTTTTGCTTCGCCATCGAACTAATGCCACAACGAATACTATGCTTGAAAATAACGACAGGTTTTTCGGCAGAGTCATTAACAATTTTATCTAGTTGAGCCATGTCGTTTAAGACTTTCCATTCGTCCTTTTTTTCTCCTTTTTGGCTAGAGCGCAAATTATCTAAAAATCCCATGTTGTATTTTTTTTTATTTTAAAGGAATCGGAAGATTATATATTTCCGCCTCCCTAATGAAAACGATATTAGAATAAAAAAGATTAACGTATCAACCTTCTTTTATGTTATCTGTCAGCAGTCGGACAGGATCACCAATTTTGATCTGACCACCCTGTATGACTTTTGTAGTAATGCCACCATGACCACGCATAGCGTTTAAACCACCTTCGCCAAGGTTTTGTTCCATTCGAGAGCAAGGGTGGCAAGGTCCAGTCATTTCAAGAATTACTTCGGTGCCTATCCTAAACTGTTTCCCACTAAATGCTAAGAGGTTTATCCCTTTTACGACGAGATTACGCCGTAAAGTTTCGGGTTTAATCAATTCTTTTTTCAAAAGACTAGCGATTACGGCTATATGTTCTGCTTGGATTAGGGTAACTTGGCGTTTTCCTTTACTCTTGTAACGATCACCTTCTAGCCCATTCTGTGTATTAACTTGGACACTTTTCACTTCTTTTACAGTTGCTTTTTTTGCTGGTCGAAGACCTATCCATTCTAGCGTACCTTCTGCTGCATGATTATTGAGTAAAGCTTTGAAGTTTGTCATTTAATTTCGTTTAACTAAGTCACCAGATTCGGTTTTAGGATCGTCATTAGTAGCTATCGTTTGATCTTCAGTCTCTTTATACATTTGGCAATCCGAAAAGCACTTCGATTTATGTATAACAATCAAATGTACTAGATTTTAGGCATAAAAAAAAGCAGTACCTCTTTTACGAAATACTGCTTTTTAAAGACTTGAACTAAGTTAGTTTTTAACCAATCGTTTTATAGCAACAGAATCTTCGTTTTCTATTTTTAAGAAATATAATCCTTTTGGATAATTTTCTAGATCAAGGTCAAATGCCTGAGTATTTGTACTAATTATTTTAGAATCGATTAATTGACCTGCTGTATTTAAAATACTGAGCGTTGATTTGCTCTCTTTTTGCGTCGTAAAATTAATCGTAGCAGATGACATTGTAGGGTTTGGAAAAACAGTAAATACTTCGTTTTTTTCTACTTCAACATTTGAGGTCAACACTTCGTCGAATTTAGTACCTGAGTTATAGATTTCTCCTGTATCCATATCTTGAACATAAGCTAGTACATAAGCTTGATCTGCTTCCCATTCTGCATTAATCTCGTAAGTATAATTAAACAAAACGGACTCTCCCGAAGCTGCAGGGCTATAAACATCCCCAGCATTATCCGATAAAAATGTTCTGAATACATTATGATGAACAGACTCTCCATTTGGGGCATTATAGTTCACTATTTTTTCCGCTACAGCAACTAGCAATCTTAAATTTCCAACAGGGGCATCTCCATGTGTTTTCACCTCTACCGTTACAGAACGAGTTGTACCTTCAGTTTCACTAACAACAACTTCTATTGGACTTAATTGATTGAACGCTGCTGTAAGATTTGTTTCTGGTAAAAGTGCACTACCCACTAAAGATTGCATCGTTCCATTGATTGCAATTCTTGGTGTGCCTAATATATCGTAATACAATGCTCGTGCATTATTACCTGATGTATTGTGCTGATAAAACACACAAGTAGTATAAGGTACTGATGGATGATAAGCAATATGATGCAATTTGTCAGGGTAGTTTGCAATAGTACTAAACATAGCAGAATTTCTGCCCGCACATATTGAGCATCGGGTATTCGTAAAATGCTCTAAAGTTGCATATTTTTTTACGCCTTGAGCCTCCGTGTCAAAACTGATAAAAACGAAAGCAATAGCGAGTAGAATTAATTTTTTCATAAATAGTAGAGTGATTATATCAAGTACACCCGAAGGATACTTTATATTGATTAATTATATAACAATGAAACAAAATTACATTAAACCTTTATTAGATGCTGTCTATTCTAAGACAAAGTACTATAGATTTAACATCTATTTCTTCGTAACAAGCTAATAGGCTATCCAAATGATTTCGTACCTTTAGGCGTATTCAAATATCAAACCGAAAGTAATAATCAGATCACTATATGAAATTGAAATATTTTTTAACAAGCCTTTTTTTAGTTTGCACTTTTGCGAGTTATGGGCAATTACATGAATCTGTTTTCCCGAATCAAACAGGGCAAACTTTATTGAATAGTTTAGTGAATCAATACAAACCATTGTTTGTATTGGATTATTCTGAAGCCAGAGATACCTTATTTGGAAGCATTTATGCTGTTGACAATAATCTACGTTGTGTCTATTCCGGGCATTCTTTGTTTCTTCCACCTAATCAAGATCCAACAACAGCTGTTTACATGAACGGTGCTGATAACGGTATTAATACGGAGCATACCTACCCACAGGCTTTCGGTGCTGGCAATGGTAATCCTAGAAGTGATATGCACCATTTATATCCGACAAGAACAGCTGTCAATACCGCTAGAGGGAATTCTCGGTTTGCTGAGATTAATGACAACCAAACAGATGCATGGTTTTATTTGAATCAACAAACATCTTCTATTCCAAGCCAAAATATAGATAGTTATAGTGAGCAGACAAATACTTCATTCGAACCACGTGAAGACCATAAGGGTAATGTAGCTAGAGCAATGTTTTATTTTTATACGATGTATAAGTCTCAAGCAGATTCTGCTGATCCAAACTATTTTGAAACTCAACGAGCTACCCTTTGCCAGTGGCACGAGGCTGACCCTGTTGATCAATTAGAATGGACTCGAAATAATAAAATTGCTGTTCATCAAGGTGGTAAAAAGAATCCGTTTATTTTGGATTGTACTTTAGCCGAACGTTCGTATTGCATGAGTATGGCTTTTACATGTGCGACCGCTTCCGTTGAAAATACAGAAAAAAACAGTCCCATTACACTCAGCCAAAACAGTCCTAATCCGTTTAATTATACAACAAAAATCAACTACACCTTAGACCAGTCTTTTGATGTTCGATTATCTATTTTCAACATCTTAGGTGAAGAAATAAAAGTTGTTTTGAACGAACGAAAAACTCAAGGTAATTATGAGATCGAATTGGATGCTACTGCGCTAAGCCATTTGCCAAATGGTGTTGCCTATTATCGTTTGCAAGCGACTAAGAATGATCAACGATACGATTTGGTCAAGAAGATGATCATCTTGAAATAGATATGGAAGTTGACTCAATATTATGAAAAAGAATCGTCGCCATTTTCTACAAAAAATCAGTAGTCTAACAGGAGCTATTGCTTTGAGTCCTATTATAAGCAATGCACAGATCCCTTTTGAAAAAACGATTGAAGACAAAGCACATCTATCAGCAGAAGAATGCGCTGTTGATGATGAATTTTGGTATCAGGTTAGACAACAGTATACGATTTCTTCTAACATCATTAACCTGAATAGTGGAGGTGTAAGCCCACAACCAAAAGTTGTACAAGATGCTGTAGTACGATACAATCAATTGAGTAATGAAATACCATCCTATTACATGTGGCGGGTTTTAGATCAGGGGAAAGAACCTCTAAGAAAAAAATTAGCTGAACTAGCAGGTTGTTCTACTGAAGAGATTGCCATCAATAGAAATACTTCTGAAGCTTTAGAAACAATTATTTTTGGGCTACCATTAGAAGCTGGGGATGAAGTCGTATTGACCGAACAAGACTATCCTAATATGCTTCACGCCTGGCGACAACGTGCCAAACGTGATGGAATCGTATTAAAATTTATTTCTTTAAAGTTTCCAACTGAAGATCAAAATGATATTGTTCAACAATATGTTAATGCCTTTACAGACAAAACAAAAGTTGCTCATGTGACTCATATGATCAACTGGGTTGGACAAATTTTACCTGCTCGAGCGATTGCAGACGAGGCACACAAACGAGGCATCGAAGTCATCGTAGATGCTGCCCATTCTTTTGCACATATTGATTTTAAAATTTCAGATTTAGATTGTGATTATTTAGGTACGAGCTTACACAAATGGCTATGTGCTCCTTTTGGTACTGGAATGCTTTATATCAAAAAAGAAAAGATTAAGAAAATTTATCCATTATTTGGCGCACAAGAAAAATTAGTTAACAATATCCGAAAATTTGAATCGTTGGGCACTCGATCTATTGGTGCAGAACAGGCGATAGGTCAAGCTATAGACTTCCACAATATGATTGGTATTGAGCGAAAACAAAAACGCTTACAATATATTAAAAACTACTGGGCTAAAGAAGTATCCAAACTAGAAAACATTACACTACTCACTTCATTAGATCCAAAGAATGCTTGCGCCATCGCTGCATTCAGCATAAAAGGGAAAAAACCAGAAAAATTATCTGGACTCTTTTTTAAAAAATATAAAATCCATGTTGTTCCCATACGAATTGGAAATGTATTTGGAGTCAGAGTGTCTCCAAATGTATTTACGATCAAAAGTGAATTGGATCAGTTTATTGAAGCTGTAAAAGAAATTGCTAAAACTTAAATTACTTCTGAACACGTCCTGGGTTATCTTTTAAATAATCTGCCCAACTATTGTGTCGTTTTTTTCCTCCCAAAACACTTGTTGATTGATAATAATGGCAAACTGCTGTAGCCAGTGCATCAGTCGCATCAAGTTTTTCGTTCTCCAGACTTACATTCGTTGTAATATTTCCTAGCATAGCAGCTACTTGTTCTTTTGAAGCATTACCATTTCCCGTTACAGACAGTTTTATTTTTTTAGGAGAGTACTCCGTCATTTCTATTCCCTTGGTAATAGCTGCTGCAATTGCTACACCTTGTGCCCGACCGAGCTTCAGCATCGACTGTACATTTTTTCCAAAAAAGGGTGCTTCGATAGCCATTTCCGTAGGTTTGTAGAGTGTAATGATTTCTTGTAAGCGTTCGAAGATTCGTTTTAGTTTTAACTGATGAGAAGCCAAATGACTCATATTGACTACACCTATATCAACGACTAAAATTTTTTTATTTCGTATTTCAATAATCGCATAGCCCAGTACATTTGTTCCTGGATCTATACCCAATATTCGTTGTCGTTCTATATTCTTCATTCGAAAAGCAAGGTATTATAAATTACTACACAAAACAAATATTTTGAAAACATTTGTTTCTGCCATTAGTGTACAACTCTAACATTTCGATAAGTATCCTTGTCAAAGTAAAAGAGTCTAAATAATAAAAAGCTGTATCTTGAACGCTCAACTATATAGAGTACCATTGACCAAAATAAAACGCTTGTTAGCCAACAAGCATCTCAATACTGTCATAAAATTTGTATTTGTTGCTTTACTTGCGGCAGTGATATACAATCAGATTCTATCAAAAGATAATATTGATGAGATATGGGCAACCTTTTTGGCAAGTTTTAGCGTACAAAAAATTCACTGGCTCGTTATTGCTGCACTATTAATGCCTCTAAATTGGGCATTCGAGACTCTAAAATGGCAGCAATTAATTAAGAATTTTGAAAACTTATCGTTCTGGCAAACGTACAAAGCAATACTTGCAGGTGTTACCTTTTCCATTTTTACACCTAATAGAGTAGGAGAATACGGCGGAAGAGTCCTCATGGTTAAAGCAGAAAATAATTGGAAAGCTGTTATTGCCACCCTAGTAGGTAGTTTTAGTCAGCTATTAATTTTATTAGCTTTTGGACTTTTGGGACTCATATTTTTCATCAATGGTTATCTAAAAGTAGATGCTTATATATTGTATAGTATCCTTTTTTTAGGAGGTCTTTCTATTGCTTTGATGTTGTTTTGTTTTTTTAATGTAGACCTGATAGTGCCCATTGCAAAGCGCATTCCTTATGCAGAAAAGTTTAAACGTTTTGTTAAACATGTTAAAGTTCTCAAAAAATATACGTCAAAAGAATTGGGAATTTCTTTATTCTTCGCTTTGGCAAGATATGTGGTCTATACATTACAATACTATTTTTTGCTTCGATTTTTCGGAATAGACATTCCATTTTTCGCAGCAATAGCAAGCATTGCAACTATATTTTTGTTCCAAACAAGTATTCCTCACCCACCACTCACAGGTTTGTTACTTCGAGGAGAAATTGCGTTAGAGATATGGGGCGTTTTTGAAGTTAACGAAATTAGTGTCTTTGCGACCACATTTGGGTTGTGGGTACTAAACCTTATCATTCCAGCGTTAATAGGAATGATTTTTATAGCAAATATCAATGTTTTAAAATCCCTTGGTTATGACAAAAAGGACAATCAAGTTTAGCGCTTTCTTCTTACTATTTAGTTTGGTTATCATGGCATTCAATATACCTGAAAACCAAGTTCCTGCTACAGTTGGTCAAACAGCAGGTGCCTGCTATATGGAAAATAGTACTTTTCAAGAAGGAGAAGAAATCACTTATAAATTATACTATAACTGGAATTTCGTTTGGTTACCTGCTGGCGAAGTCGTTTTTAAAGTAAATGAAAACGATACCGAATATCATCTTTCAGCTTATGGTCGTACCTATAGTTCTTACGAATGGTTTTTCAAAGTAAGGGATTATTACGACACTTATATCGACAAAGAGACCTTGCTGCCAAATACATCAATAAGAGATGTAAGTGAAGGTGGATACAAATTGTATGATAAAGTTACCTTTGATCAAGAAAACAAAACGGCTGTATCTTTACGTGGCGATACGGAAGACAAAACAGTACGTAGAGAATTTGATACGAAGGAATGTATGCACGATATTTTATCGATCATTTATTATTCAAGAAATATTGACTTCAATAGTTTTGAAGCAGGTGAAAATTTTCCGATCAAAATATTTATGGATAAAGAGGTTTGGCCACTTAATGTAAAATACCAAGGAAAAGACGCTAGCAAAAAAATAAAAGGTCAAGGAAAATTTAAAACGATTAGATTTAGCCCCGAAGTAATTTCTGGTGATGTCTTCGAAGAAGGTACCGAAATGAATGTTTGGGTGACTGATGACAATAACCGTATTCCTTTATTGATTGAATCGCCTGTAACAGTTGGTTCTGTAAAAGCAGTATTGAAAGAATATAAAGGTTTACGTTATGATTTTACATCTAAAGTAGATTAATACTATCCTTTAACCGAAGTAGTTGTCGGATTAGCAAACCAGTAAGATCCTAAATAGGTATAATCTTCTAAATAAT
>JAHDIP010000109.1 GCA_020630735.1 Saprospiraceae bacterium
ATTTTCAAGTTTGAGCTTCATATTGATTGAACGGCCACTCTCAAAAATAAGAATAGATAATTAACGGTTAACTATTCCTAACTGATGTTACGCAATGCCTAATCCTGAAGGAGAAAAATCGGCATTAGAAATTTAGCGTCAAGAAAATTAGAAAGGCGGGAATTATTATTTTAATTTGCCTTAAGTCCTTATATTACCATTCAATAATCTCAAAAGTAATGACGACACAAGAATGGAAAGCCAAAGGAGAATACCACTCCATATACGGACATCAAGTATTTACCGTTTCTGAAGGAACGGCTGATCAAACCTTACTCATCTTACACGGTTATCCGACTTCCTCATTTGATTTTTGGAAAACACTTCCACCGTTAACCAAAAAATATCGAGTAATACTTCACGATCATTTAGGCTTTGGCTTATCAGATAAACCACTCAATTATTCCTACTCACTCATAGAACAAGCAGACATCGCTTTAGCCCTTTGGCAAAAAATGGGCATCAAAAAAGCACACCTTCTTGCACACGATTATGGAACTAGTGTAGCCACCGAAATTCTAGCTCGTTTCAATAGAGGACAACATACCTTCGAATTACAATCACTTACACTGTGCAATGGGAGTATGCACATCGAATTAGCAAAACTACGTCCTATTCAAAAAGTACTCTTAAATAAAACACTAGCTCCAATTGTCAGTAAGTTTGCTAGGCAGCAGCTTTTTATTCGCAATATGAAAAACATTTGGTACGATAAATCAAAAGCAGATATCGCTGAATTAAAAGAAATGTGGCAACAGATGATTTGTAAAAATGGTCGAGCAGTCCTTCCGCAACTCACTCAATACATCAACGAACGACACAAATATTGGCATCGCTGGATCGGTGCTTTACAGCAAACCGAAACGCCTGTAAACATCCTTTGGGCAACAGAAGATCCAGTTGCCGTAGTCGAAATGGCGCATACCTTACACAGCGAAATTCCAAACAATAAACTTCAGTTACTCGAAAAGCTAGGGCATTACCCCATGGTGGAAGATGCAGATCGTTGGACAAATAGCTTGCTTAAAATGTTGGAGCAAAAAGTATAAATAGACTTAACGAAATTTTTTTATAACTAAAGAATAGGTTGAAATTTATAGTAGATTATAAAAGATATACTGAAACTAAAGTGGTTTTGGGATTGCCAAACGATTAAAGCTACTGAGAATCAAAGGGTAGCTACCAATGATGATCCTTAAACTGAATACCAGTAGGTATAATATTAAAACATTACATCCAAAAATATATTTTAAAATTAAGAAGAAACTTGCATTCTTCTGATAAAAGAACTAAACTTGTAGAGTACTTCAAACAATTTTAATTAAAAAATAATTTAAACCTTAATCCAGAAAATGAAAAAACGAAACAATATATCAGTTCAATCAACCTGTTGTTGTTGCTGTTGTTGTAACGTGAGTTTACGCTCTGGTTGGGTTCTGATGTACTGATACGAAAATCATACTTTACAATATAGAAAGCCTTTCCAAAGCATTGCTCTGGAAAGGCTTTTTGCATTTATATTACTTATTACAACTTAGAAATTCGATTTTTTCATATGAATAGTTTGGTTAAAAATATAGTCCACCTCCCACTCAGTAATACATGTTGCTGTTGTTGTTGCTGTAAGAAATTTTATATTTCTTGGACAGGAGGCTAACATATGTTTTAACTTATAGTTTAGACGCAGCCCTTCCAGGAGATATTCCTAGAAGGGCTTTTTTTATTGAAAAAAATTAAAATATAAAATACAATGAGTGGTCAATTCAATTTAAAAAACATAAAAGACGATGTCGTTAAAGACATCATCGAGCTACAGCAGAAAATTGCAGCCTTCAAAAACGGCAGCTTACACGAAGAACGTTTTCGTCATTTTAGACTAACGAGAGGAGTCTATGGTCAGCGCCAAGTAGGCGTGCAAATGTTTCGAACCAAAATACCTTATGGCAAAATTACAGCGGATCAATTAATTGCACTAGCTGATGCCTCTGAACAATTTACGAATGGAAATTTACATTTGACCACTCGACAAAATATTCAGATGCACCATGTAAAGGTAGAAGACGCACCAGCTATTTGGGCAGTATTAGGTCGGGCAGGAGTTACTGCTTTTGGAGCTTGTGGGAATACCGTTCGCAATATGACTGCTTCTGCAAATGCAGGAATTGATCCAGATGAATTGTTCGATATTTCACCTTATGTGCATGCTGCTTATGAATACTTTTTGCGTAATCCTATTTGCCAAGATATGGGGCGAAAAATCAAACCAGCTTTTTCGTCAAGTGATAAAGATTCGGCTTATACTTATTTTCATGATTTTGGATTTATTCCACGCATCAAATTGGTAAATGGCGAAGAACGACGAGGATTCAAAGTTGTTATTGCAGGTGGTTTAGGTGCGCAGGCAATGGTAGCACAAACAGCTTATGAGTTTTTAGAAGAAGACCAAATCATTCCATTTATGGAAGCGGCTATTCGAGTATTTGACCGCCATGGCGAACGAGAAAAACGCTTCAAAGCACGTATGAAATTTTTAGTAAAGTCTTTAGGTTTAGAAGGCTTCTTAGACTTAGTAGAACAGGAACGAAAAGCTATAAAAAATAAATCATTTAGAGTAGATAGAACTTTAGTACCTACCCCAAAACCAGCTCAATATCAACGGCCTCAGACAGATATTCCAAATGATGCCCAAAAATTCGACGCATGGTTGATGACGAATGTGTACGAACAAAAGCAGAAAGGCTTTTATGCTGTTCAAGTCAAAGTTTTATTAGGAGATATTAAATCGCCCGAAGCTCGACAGTTTGCACAGCTCGTCAAAAACTATGCAGCCGATGATATTCGAATCACCGTCAATCAAGGATTCCTTTTAAAGTTTGTTCGCAAAGATGCCCTCCCTCATATTTTCAACGAATTAGATCAATTAAATTTAGCAGAACCTGGTTTCAATACCATTGCAGACATCACTGCTTGTCCTGGAACGGATACCTGCAATCTTGCCGTGACCAATAGCACTGCGCTCGCTAAAAAATTAGAAGAAGTAATTGTTGATGAATATCCACATCTAATAAACGAATCGAATATTGATATCAAAATTAGTGGTTGCATGAATGCTTGTGGACAGCATATGGCTGCGAGTATTGGTTTGCACGGTAGCTCAATCAAAAAAACGGGAATGGTGATTCCTGCTATGCAAATTGTTATGGGCGGTGGAGTTGATCCAGAAGGTGTGGGTTTTATTGCCGATAAAATTATCAAATTACCAAGCAAACGTATTCCTGATGCACTAAGAATTATTCTGGATGATTTTGAAAATAATGGGGAAGAAAACGAATATTTCAATACTTATTTCTGGCGATTAGGCAAACGCTATTTTTATGATTTACTTAAACCTTTGGCAGCAATAGAAACAATAGTTGATACCGACTTGGTCGATTGGGGACATAGCGATACGTATAAGCAAGCAATTGGAGTAGGAGAGTGTGCAGGTGTTTCTTACGATATGGTTAGTGCCATTATTGGCGATGCTGTCGAAAAAATAGAATTGACAAAAGAAGCTTTTGAAGCGGATGCTTTTGCCGATAGTATTTATCATTCGTACAGTGCCTTTGTGATTGGTGCCAAGGCATTGTTGTTGAGTAAAGATATTCGCTGCAATACGCATAAAGGCATTATCAAAGATTTTCAAACGCACTATGTAGAAACGGAAGAAATAAAATTCGATACAACATTTGATGAATTGGTTTTGCAGATTAATAAAAATGAAGCATCTCAAGCTTTCGCTAAAAGTTATCAAGAACAAGCCATTGAATTTGTAGAAGAAGTATTAAATATTCGCAAACAACAATTAGGAGAAGATGGCGATAGAGAAGTCATTTCTGATTATTACAAAGCATAAAACTTATAGACTTTTAAAAGTCTAATAAAAAAATATGATATCATGAGAAGTATAAAAGGATCAAAAATAACACTAGTAGGCGCAGGACCAGGCGACATAGATTTAATTACGGTAAAAGGACTGAAGGCTATTCAATCTGCCGATGTCATTCTATACGATGCTTTAGTCAATCCTGAACTACTAAAAGAAGCACCAATTACAGCAAAGAAAATATACGTTGGTAAACGTGCCAATAATCATCGCTACACACAAGACGAAATTAATTTGATGTTGGTTCAAGAAGCTTTTCAGCATGGACATGTAGTACGCTTAAAAGGTGGTGACTCATTTGTCTTCGGTAGGGGACACGAAGAGCTACAATTTGCTAAAGCATTCGGTATTGAAGTGAATGTTATTCCTGGTATTTCTAGTAGCATTGCTGTTGCCGAATTACAAGAAGTGCCACTTACTCGTAGAGGAGTGAACGAAAGTTTTTGGGTAATAACAGGTACGACTAGTTCTGGAAAAATTTCAAAAGATATTGCTGTCGCTGCAAAATCATCTGCTACAGTAGTCGTCTTAATGGGCTTAGGAAAGTTAGAACAAATTACCAAACTATTTGCTCAAGAAGGAAAATCAAAAACACCAGTAATGGTCGTCCAAAATGGTTCTCGACCGAACGAACAATTTGCACTCGGTACAATTGACACAATCGTAGATGAAGTAAAAGCAAAAGGCTTAAGTACTCCTGCGATCATCGTGATCGGTGAGGTGGTCAATTTGCATCCAGCACTAAATTACCAAGTAATAGAAAATAAAATTGTAAAACAACAAAAACGATAAACATGCAAAATCCATTATATCCAATATTTTTAAAATTACACGAACTCCAACTACTCATAGTAGGTGCAGGAGAAGTCGGTTACGAAAAATTATCTTTCATCCTAAAAAGTAGTCCAGATGCAAACATTACAATTGTTGCGCCTTGGGTTTCCGATGAAATCATCGAACTACTAGCTAAAGGAAATTACAAGGTACAAATTTGGAATAGAGCCTTCAAAGCCAGCGATGTAGAGGGCAAAGATTTAGTAATCGCAGCTACCAACATAAAAGAGTTGAATCATAAAATAAGAGATGCTGCTAAAGCCAAAAACAAACTGGTAAATGTAGCCGATACACCAAGCCTTTGTGATTTTTATTTAGGCTCTATCGTTACAAGAGGAAACCTTAAAGTTGCCATTTCGACCAATGGAAAATCACCAACCTTTGCCAAACGATTTCGTCAAGTTTTAGAAGAAGTATTGCCGAATGATGTTGAACAGTTACTAGGCAACTTGCATGCGATAAGAGATACGCTTAAGGGGAATTTTACGGCAAAAGTTCGCCAGCTAAATGATCTAACCGCTAGTTTATTACAGCAAGAAAAAACAGAAAACCTCAACTAAACATTAGTAAAAATGAGTCAACAGCAAGTTCTTCGATTAAGAAAGTTAAGTTTAAATGAATTAAATGCTATTTTTGCACCATTATCTTATAAAGATAGGATAAAGACCTTGTATGAATATTTTGCGGAAGAGGATGTTTTGTATACCTCATCTTTTGGTACGAAGTCGGCTTTCTTATTACATTTGATCAGTCAAATACGTCCGAGCCAGCCTGTTCATTTTATTGATACAACCTATCACTTTCAAGAAACCTTGGGATATAAAAAAGAGCTTATAGAGCGTTTTAATTTAAAGGTAGTAGATGTACTCCCTAATGAAGCTCAAAATAAGATGACGACTGACGAAGAGTGGTGGAAAGAGCATCCTCGAATGTGTTGTACGATCAATAAGATTGCGCCGCTTGAGCCAATAGTAGCCAAGCACCAAGTATGGATTTCTGGTTTGATGTCCTATCAAACAGACTTTCGTGCTCGCTTAAGGGTATTTGAACAGCAAGGTGATATTATAAAATTTCATCCTTTAATTGATATTGAAGAAGGAGAGTTTTTATACCAAAAAGGTGTGAACAAATTACCTGATCATCCGTTACAAGCAGAGGGATTTGGGTCTATTGGTTGTTTACACTGTACCAAGAAAGGACAGGGCAGGGCAGGAAGATGGACAGGAACTGGTAAAACAGAATGTGGATTACACCCCAACTATTATAATAAGAAAAAAGATTAAAAAAACGATAATGATAAAGACAGATATTTTAATCATTGGAGCTGGTCCTTGCGGACTATTCACCGTTTTTGAGGCAGGTTTACTCAAACTAAAATGCCATTTAGTGGATACCTTACCTCAGCCAGGCGGACAGTGCTCTGAGATTTATCCGAAAAAACCGATTTATGATATCCCAGGTTATCCGACTATTTTGGCTGGCGAACTTATAGATCGTTTAATGGAACAAATTGCGCCGTTCAAACCAGGCTTTACCTTGGGTGAGCGTGCCGAAAAAATCGAACGTTTAGAAGACGATAGTTTTTTACTGACGACCAATAGAGGTACACAAATTAATGCACCAGTTATTAGTATCGCTGGTGGCTTAGGTTGCTTCGAACCCCGCAAACCGCCAATTGATAATTTGGCTCAATTTGAAGATAATGGTGTGGAGTACATCATCAAAGATCCTGAGTTTTATCGAGATAAACGAGTTGTACTTGCAGGAGGTGGAGACTCTGCTTTGGACTGGACTATTTTTTTAGCAGACGTTGCAACAGATGTTACCTTGATTCATCGTCGCCAATCATTTCGAGGTGCTTTAGACTCAGTTGAAAAAGTAATGGAACTGGCAGAAAGCGGCAAAATAAAATTATTGACAGATGCGCAAGCAGTAGGCTTGAAAGGAAATGGTAAACTAACAGATGTCGTCATCAAACACAAAACGGAAGGCGAGATTATAAAATCGACCGACCACTTTGTACCACTCTTTGGTTTATCGCCCAAGCTTGGTCCTATTGCAGATTGGGGATTAAACATTACTAAAAATGCAATCGAAGTAGATACATTAGATTATAGCACTAATGTAAAAGGGATCTATGCAATAGGCGATATCAATACCTACGAAGGAAAGTTGAAACTCATTCTTTGTGGATTTCACGAAGCAACATTAATGGTGCAATCAGCTTTCAAGCATATTTATCCTGACAAAAAATTAAGCTTCAAATACACTACCGTAAATGGTGTCAACGGCTTCGACTAAGATACCTACCGGTATTCGGTTTTCGGATCATCATGGGTAGCGAAGGTTTGATTCTCAGTAGTTTTAATCGTTTGGCTATCCGAAAACCATTTTGATTTCTGTATATAAGAAGAATACAAAATAAAAAAAGGAGTTGTGCATTTAAGCACAACTCCTTTTTAGGTTCTATAAAATGCCAGCTTGCCTGATAAAATCACTTGCACCAGCAAGCCAGAAAAAAGAGCATCCGTGCAAATCCGTCATGATCCGCCCAAATCCGTGTTACCGTTTAACCACTTTTCTCACCTCACTACGCTTCTCATCTGAAACAAACTGCAAGAAATAAAGACCTGCATTCATTTCTGCACCAAGCTCAATACTTCCTTCAAGAGCATCAATATTTCGTTCAGCAATCTGTTGACCAATCGTATTGAAGATGACAAGCTTTGTATTCGTAAAGTTTTCTTCTAGTTGATAAGTTACTGTTAAGCTTTCACTAAAAGGATTAGGAAAAACACCAACTTTAAACGCAGTAGCATCAATATCTTTGGTAGCTACAAGACCGTCAACAAAAAATACATCAACACCCGCTTCTACTAGATGACCTGAATTTGAAAGGTCACCAGTTTGGAAAGTAACATTCATATTATCAGTGATCGTTATGTAGTCAGCAACGACAAATTCAGACTGTGGTCTCCAAAAACTTTGAGAATTATCAATCACTTCAAGCGTAACTTGTTCCATTCCATTTTCTATTGTTACGCTCAATTGGTCATTAGGATTACCACTACCTTGTCCACCACCATCATTAAAAAACCAAGTACGGTAAGTAATGACAGGATTGGCATAAGTGGTCAAATCCATAGAGGGAGAAATTAAATAAACTTGTCCATTATCAACATCATCATCACCTGCACTACCTCCACCATTTCCAGTCATATAACATTCGTTTCCTAAATCATTTGGCATATCAGCATTTACATTTGAATTGTCGCCATCAAAAGTTGTAGGGATAGGCACACCACGTTCCCAATCTCCTCGACTTGCAGTACCAACAGTAGTCCAACCGAGGTCAAAGATAAAATCATCTTGGTAACCTGGGTTTAACATCACATCAATTGAGTTGGTGCTTAAGTCAATAGTAGTAGACATCGATTCATGAAGATAACCCCACTTTCCTGCATAAATAGTATAAGCACCCAAAGTATTTTCGAAAAGAATAACAGAACCACTACCACTAGCATCAGTCGAAAACTGCTCTGGTTGAATACCTTCTAAGACTACACTACTAGAAGGAATTGGATTTCCAGTGATAGCATCAAATACATTGACAGTAAAATTAAATTCATCAACCTTATCTAACTCCACATCCAAGATTGTAATTTCACCATTTACTAAAGTTACTTCTACTGTTTTAGGCCAATAGCCTAATTTTGAAAAATTAACAGAATAAGTACCTGCAGTAGCGTAGCCACTTTTATACTCGCCATTAAAATCAGTACTTTTCTCAGGAGCATCATTGGCGACTAATTCTACGGTAACAGCATTCAAGGCATTGCCTGTTCCTTCTTCCGTTACAGTACCTTCTAGGTAACAAGCACGCTCATAGGTCGGTTGAAAAACATGAAGCCCTGATTGAATATCAGATGCTAAAACCAAACCTGAAGGCAACCAAGGATAAGCACCCCAGCAACCATAGAACCCTCCATGAGCACCTGAAAAGGTATCATAGCCTCCAATTTTTATCATATTTTCTGGTCGATGTACATCCGTAATAACGACACCATCAGTATACCAAGAAGTAATTAAGTAACCATCTTTATAATGGGTGTTATGAGGAATCACATCATTACCAGCAGTAGCAGTAGGTCGAAAAGAATCTAGGTATTTTATATCACTCAAATCAGATACATCATATGAATCTACATAGGCATTTGGCTTTTCATCAGTAGTAAATAAATAGTTACCATCATCAGAAAGCCATGCATTATGGGTGAAATCAAGAGTCGTTCCTTGTGTAGCCCAAGTTGAAACATTACTTTTATCACTCACATCTTGTACTGAAAAATAGCCTTCAGTAATATCGGAACTCCATAAAGTATCCCCTCTCACAAAACTGTCATGTGAATAAACACTTGCTCCCATTCCAACGAATATAGGTGAACCTGGAGTAGTATGTACATCTAAAATTAAAACGCCACGACCATTAAGAGGGGTCCCTTGGTCAACTTCATCATTTGCATTTCCAGTTTCACATCCAGAAAGATAAGCATAACCATTTTCATCAATAAAAATATTATGGCAACGAGATAGATGATCATTAACATTTCCTACGTTAAGAATAGGGTGCCAAAATTCCCAAGTGATATTATCTGGTGCGCCACTCATATTGACCATGAGTAAACCATCGTCACCTTCATCAGCAGTAACATATACATATTCTCCCCAAGATTTCATATCTCTCCAAAGCGAATTAGCACCTGGTATATATGCAACTTCAATAGGGTTAGAAGGATCTGCTAAGCTAATAATAGCAGTAGCTAGTCTTGTACCCATAATAGCATATTCGGTACCATCAGGAGCTACATAACCCCAGATGTCATTACAATCTTCTTGATAATCATAGGTGGAAAGTAAGTTAAGATTAAAATTTGTTTGTGCATTTGCCAATGGTAACATCAACAAAAAAGTAAATAAAAGTAGCAGGTGTCTCATTTTTTTTATTTGACTGAGTGATTTAATGATTTAAAAAAAATGATTTAGTATTCAAGGAGCTTTATTAAAAAGAACGTGAAAATAGTTTATAAAAAGTAGAATACAGTTCGAAAAAGGAACATCTGTACGTACGAAGACATTAGTAAACAAAAATAAAAACCAATTGTTTATTTCTGCTGACTCATTCTACTTTTAAATTCTTCGATAGCATTTGGGATATGATTTGCAACTTCGAAAAAAGCCTTCAATTTTTTAGAAGGAATATTTTTAGTGATGGCTTTTTCTAGTCTGAAAACAGCCTTGATAGCTAGTTCTCTTTTTTCTTTCCCTAATTGTGTTAAACAGACAATCGTTTTGCGTTTATCGTCTGTATCTTTTTCTCTAAGAATGAACCCCTTTTTTTCCATCGACTTTAAAACTCGTGAAAGACTATTAGGTTCCATGCCCATTCTGGGAGCAATTTTGGTGACAGGAGTTCCTGCTTCTTCATTTATGGCTAATAAGACAAATGCGATAGCTAAGGTGCCGTCATGTTCTGCTGCCATTTCATTGTATAGTTTTGAAATCATAAACCATGAAGTGCGCAACTTATAAATGACAACCTTATCGGCTATCTTCAAAAATTCATCCATCACACAAAAGTAAGGAATCCTACTCAAAAAGGATAAAATTATTGTGTATATTTGCAATGCACGCATTGTATTTATACGAAACAAACGAGAAAACATGGCAGAACGTAAAGTAGTTTTAATAGACGGTTGTCGTACACCTTTCCTAAAATCAGGTACCGATTATATGGATTTAATGTCCTATCAGTTAGGACAATTTGCTATCAAAGGTCTTTTAGTCAAGACTGGACTTGATCCTGAATTAGTAGATGCTGTCATTATGGGAACAGTTATTTCGAATATCAAAACGAGCAATGTTGCAAGAGAATCTGCCCTAACGGCTGGTATACCAAATACAACTCCTTGCCATACGGTAACACAAGCCTGTATCTCTGCCAATCGTGCTATTGCGACTGCCTACGCAGAGATAAAAATCGGGCAAGCTGATATTATGATTGCTGGCGGAGTAGATAATACTTCGGACTCTCCAATTGGCTATAAACGGTCGATGCGAAAAAAGTTATTCAATGCACAAAAGTTGAAAACCACAGGCGATATGCTCAAGTTTGCAACGACACTTCGACCGACCGATTTTTTGCCCGAACGACCTAAGGTAGCAGAGTATAGTACCAATCGTGTAATGGGAGAAGATTGCGATATCATGGCCGCACGTTTTGGGGTGAAACGTGAAGACCAAGATGCCTTTGCGGTTCGTTCTCATCATTTAGCTGCTAAGGCTTACGAAGATGGCCACTTACAAGATGAAATAACAGAAGTTGCATTGCCTCCAAAGTTTAAAGCCATCAAAAAAGATAATGGTGTACGGGCAGATACAAGCGTTGATAAAATCAAAAAATTGCGTCCAGCTTTCGATAAAAAATTCGGAACACTTACTGCTGCTAATTCATCTTTCTTGACAGATGGTGCAGCGGCTACTTTATTGATGACAGAAACAAAAGCAAAAGAATTGGGTTTGCAACCAAAAGCAGAAATTGTCGATTATGTTTTCACTGGTCAAGACTTAAAAGAAGAATTATTATTAGGCCCTGCTTATGCCACTTCTAAGTTGCTTAAAAAAGTAGACATGAGTTTAGACGACATGGATGTTATCGAATTTCATGAAGCTTTTGCAGGACAAATTTTAGCGAATCTTACTTGTCTTGCTTCTGATGATTTTGCTAAAGAAAAATTAGGCAGAGACAAAGCTGTAGGAAAAGTAAATATGGATAAGTTTAACCAATGGGGAGGTTCACTTTCTATTGGTCATCCATTCGGAGCTACAGGTGCTCGATTACTTACCACTACCGCCAATCGTTTAATCAAAGAAGGAGGCACTTATGGTCTGTTAGCAGCTTGTGCAGCTGGTGCCCATGGTCATGCAATGTTGATCAAAAAATATGAGTAAATTTAATTTTTGAAAAAAGCAATAGAAAACCATGAGTACAAAAAGTTTAACAGCACCTTTAAAAGTAGAAGACGTTGTTCGTATCGAAAAGCAAGATGGCATTGCTACGATTTGGTTGGATCACCAACGAGAAAAAATGAATGTCGTTTCTCCCGAACTCATCGAAATTTTTGGTCAAGTATTTAACCAATTATATAATGACAATGAGGTGAAAGCTGCAGTGATCATAAGTGCCAAAAAAGATTTTATTGCTGGTGCAGATATCAAGTCTTTTAGCATCGAGAAAGAAGGAGACTTCCGCCCCTTTCAAAAGAAAGGTCATGAGTCTTTAGCAAAATTAGAAAGCGGAGGAAAACCAATTGTAGCTGCAATTCATGGAACTTGTTATGGTTTAGGAACAGAGCTTGCGCTAGCTTGTACGGCTCGTATTGCATCGAAAGATGCCTCAACTAAATTTGCTTTGCCAGAAGTAAAGTTGGGTATTTTACCTGGTGGCGGAGGTACACAACGTTTGCCTCGCTTGGTTGGTCTACAAAAAGCCTTAGACATGATGCTAACAGGCAAAAATATTTATCCTTACCAAGCAAAGAAAATGGGATTAGTTGATGAGCTTACCGATAAAAATAAATTGCACCATGCCGCTGTGTTGATGGCAAAAAAACTATTGGAAAAACCGATTCAACGAAAGCGAAAGATTTCTCTTGCTGATAAATTTTTGGATGGAACTTCTATTGGGCGTTCTATTGTATTTAAAAAAGCGGGTGAACAAGCAGCTAAAATGACACAAGGGAATTATCCTGCGGTACCTGCTATCATCGAATGCGTACAACGTGGTTTCAAAAATCAGGCAGATGGATACGAAGCAGAACTCGAACATTTCGAACGCTTAATGTTGACGCCTGAAAGCAAATCGCTTCGCCAAGTCTTTTTCAATATGACGGATAATAAGAAAAATCCGATGAAAGACTTAGTACGACCGCTTGATACTTTGGGTATGATTGGAGCAGGCTTTATGGGGGCTGGAATTGCCGAAGTGAGCGTTGGGAAAGGCATTACTGTTTTGCTAAAAGACATTAAAGATGAAATGATTACGACTGCAAAGGCAGGTATTTGGAAAGGCTTGAAAAAGAAAATTAAATATAAAACCATTTCCAAAACACAAGCAGAAGAAGTGATGGGTAGAGTAGTGGGACAATTGGATTATGATAGTTTCAATACTGCTGATATCGTTATTGAAGCAGTGTTGGAAAACATGGACTTAAAGAAAAAAATTATCAAAGATATCGAAACGCATTGCAAAGAAGATGTGATTATCGCAACCAATACTTCTTCATTATCAGTGACCGAAATGGCAAAGCATTCGAGCCGACCTGAACAAGTAATCGGGATGCACTATTTTTCGCCTGTACCTAAAATGCCTTTGCTCGAGATTGTCAAAACAGACCAAACAGCAGACTGGGTGATTGCTTCTTGTTACGATTTTGGTTTACGACAAGGCAAGACTTGTATCGTTGTCAAAGATGGGCCAGGTTTTTATGTCAATCGTATTTTAGCACCTTATATAAATGAGTGCTTATTGATGATTGATGAAGGTATTGCTTTTGATAAAATTGATAAAGCTTTATCCAAAAAAGGTTTTCCTGTAGGTCCTATAACCTTGCTTGACGAAGTAGGTTTGGACATTAGTGCGCACATCGTAAAAAGTAGTGCAGAGGCAGTCAAAGATCGACCAGGTTTCGAGGTGGCTGAAGGGGTTGTCAAAATGTATGAAGCGGGTCGTCATGGTCGCAAAAATAAAAAAGGCTTTTTCTCGTATGATGATAAAGGAAAAAAGAAAGGAGCCGATGCTAGTGCCTACCAGTTTTTTAAAGGAGATGGGAATAAGGAACTAGATATTACCACTATTCAAAATCGTTCGATTATGCTGATGCTAAATGAAGCAGTGATGTGCTTGGAAGAAGGCATTATAGATAATCCTACAGACGGTGATATTGGAGCAGTGTTTGGTATTGGATTTTTGCCATTCACAGCAGGTCCTTTTCGATATATGGATTATCTTGGGATTGATAAAGTGGTAGAAATTATGGAAGGGCTTAAAGCAACTTATGGTCAAAAATTTACACCAGCTACTTTGTTGTCTTCAATGGCAAAAGAAGGGAAGTTGTTTCATAATTAGAAATGAAAATGAAAAGATGAAAGATCCAAGTTCAATTCTTAAATGCCTTAAATGGTTAAACAACTAAAAATTGATATATGAAATTAGGAGCATTTTCAGTCAGTCTAAGTGTAAAAGATCTCAAAGCATCAAAAGCATTTTATGAAAACCTTGGTTTCGAAGCCTTCGCAGGAGATTTCGAAAAAAAATATTTTATCATGAAGAACGGCAATGCATTGATCGGCATATTTCAAGGTATGTTTGAAAATAATATTTTGACCTTTAATCCAGGTTGGGATGAAAATGCTCAAAAAGTTGAAGGCTTTGATGATATAAGAACTATTCAAAAAGACCTTAAAAATAAAGGTGTTGCACTCATGACAGAAGCAGATGAAAATACTGCTGGTCCTGCCAGTTTCATGGTCATGGATCCTGATGGAAATGTAGTTTTGATCGATCAACACGTTTAACGTTTTTACCGCTAGTCGCAAAACCGAAAAGTTATAGAACTATCCATAGAGTAGAAAACAATTCTAGTCAAAGACTAAAAGCAATCCTTGTATAACTCTACACTAAATTCAATACTCTTGGGTAGTTCTTTTTTCTAGTCGCATCTTATGCTAGAAAATAGTACCTTTGACTTTTCAAAATTTGAAAATTAAATATGGGATTTGCTAGTAAGATGAAAAGTGTTTTTGGCTTCACCTGTCCAAAATGTCATGAAGGAGATTTATTTGAGAAAGGTACCTTTGCTTTTGAGAAGCCATTCGATATGTACGACCGTTGTCCGAAGTGCAATCTCAATTATATGCCAGAGCCAGGCTTTTATTATGGAGCCATGTTTATCTCCTATATCTTTACTGCCTTTTTCTGTTTAGGATTTATCGCTATTTTCCATTGGGTATTAGGTTGGAGTACTGGGGCATCATTTGCTTTATTGATTTTATTTCTTGCCATCTTTTTTATAGCCATCTTTCGTCTTGCCCGTTCTATTTGGATTTCAATAGTTGTCGGATATGATCCAAACGCTATTCATAAATATCAAACAAAATTAGCTCAACAAAATGAAATTAAGAATAAAGGGAAATAGCATTCGCTTGCGGCTTACTAAAACAGAAATAGAAAGCATTGCTGAAAATGGTATTGTATCAGAAGAAACAATGTTTCCGAATGGTTCTATTTTCGAATATTCTTTAGAAATAGGAGAGGTGGAAACGGTACAAGCTATTTATGGCGATAGTGGCATTATGATTGTACTTCCTTTCGAACAAGCTAAAGAATGGGCAACGAGCGAAAACGTTTCTATCGAAGCAGCACTAGAAACACCAACAGGTGAAGCATTAACAATTTTAGTTGAAAAAGATTTTAAATGCCTTGTCGATAGAGTTGGAGAAGAAGAAGGTGATTTATTTCCAAACCCTAATAGTAAAACTGAATAAAAATGCCAAAGTACGATATAAATGACCCCACAGATTTAGATATTATGCGTGGTCAGTTCGATATGATTACCCGAGAAGAATGGGAGGAATATGTCGAAATAGCAGAAGATAAAAAGATAGGATACAAAAATATAAACATCCTCAAAACGGCTGCTCGAAAAGCGGGCATCTCAAAATACTTAAGTCCAAAAGTGATTAGCTGGGTATTAGAGGTGGTCGATAATTTAGAAGAGATGCTTGATGCTGATGAGGAGGAGTAAAGAATTCAGATCATTTCAGCGGAGCTGAAATGATCTGAATTCTGAGAGACTTGCGAAAGCAAGACGATCTAAGCGCAAGGCTTCTTTATCCCTAACGATTCATTTTTACAATCCGACCTGTCTTCAAAACACCTTCCTCATCATTTAAGATATAAAAGTATATGCCATTTTCTATCATTGAAAAGTCAGTAGTAAACTGTTGGATATTTTCTGGAACGATCTCCTGTTTTACTAGTTGTCCTAATTCATTATAGACTTGGAAAGTTGAAGGAACTGTAGATGGTGTCAAAAAAGTGATGCTAAAATAATCGATTACCAAATTAGAAGATGTATTGACTGTCTGTTCGCTATATTCATTTCGCCTTAAAGGAATTTCGTCATCATCATCTAGCATATTGATATTAAGGGTTTCAGGATGATGTCCATTAACGAAAGCTTGTAGAGGTTCAGTCATGCTACTAGGCATTGAGAATTCATATTTTGGAGTCCAGTTTGTCCAACCATTTGGGCACTTCGTTTTTAACTTGTATTTATAATTTGAAGAAGCAACTAAGTTGGTTAAACTTTTAGAGCTAGTACCAGGTTGAACTTCATTCCATTGCTCTCCGTTTGCTTTGCGTTTGTATTTCAATTTATACTTGATATTTTGTGCTAAGCTTTCCCAACTGATAGTCGCTGTAGTTGGACTATTAGCATTAACTGACGAAGTATAGGGGAAATCACAAAGATCATTACCTGTTGTAAAATTTCTAGTGATAGCCCAAACAGAAGATTCGTTTTCACAAACTGATTTGATACTATATTGATACGTTGTATTTGGATTCAAAGCATTCAAAAATCGTTCACTAACAATAGCATTAACTTCAATCCAATTAGGAGCATTTAAAACTTTATACCGCACTTTAAATTTATTTGCTTCTGCTACACTAGTCCAATCAAGTTTTACGGTATGCCCACTAATGATAGTAGCAGAAAGGTTGCTAGGCATATCACAACGATTAGATCGAGGACTGTCACTTATGCGCATGCAGACCGAACCTTCAATGGAGGGTAAGAGACCACTTACTTGGGCATAATACATTGTTCCATTTGTCAGCCCAGAAACTTCTAATTCCTGTCCATAGTTACTAGAAGCGACTTCTGTAAGGTTGCCACAACTACCACTATACAAGGTAATAGCTTCGGCAAAATTAGCATTTGATTGGAGGTATACAGGGCTTTGATTAGTTGCTTGAAAACGATACCAAATATCTGCTTTTGCATAAGGTGCAGTAGAAGGAATGGGACCATTAAAAGTAGCAATACAATTGGAGCCTGATATACACGATTGGTTTAGTTGCAATAATTGTGCATTGGTACAATCATCATTAACAGGAGGTATTGCAGGTGTGTTTATTGAACTAACTTGTAAACAAAAATTGCCTGTGGCAGCACTTGAAAAATCACTTGTGCCACTAATTCGAATGTAATAATTTGTTCCCACTACTGCATTGAGTTCTATCGTTTCCCCTTTAAAACCAAACTCATCTCTATTACTACAAATGAGTGTTGTAAGAGCAGAACAAGAACCAGAATAAACAGTGAGAACATCATTAAAATCTGCAGATGTTGTTATGCGGATGCCTGTGCTAAATGTACAGTTGTAGCGATACCACATAGAGCCTACTGCTTGGCTAGAACAGTTGGGAAGTTCTCCGTTGAAAGAAGCAAATTGATTATTTCCATTGCTGCAATTACCGTTGAGAGAAATGCTTGCTACATTAGCACAATCGACATTGTTTTGTGCATTAAGTAATAAACAGGTAAAAAAGAATAGAAGGAAAAACGATATCGAAAATTTTATCTTATATAACATGATTTTATTTTTTCTGTTTTTTAGAATAACTGAACCTTTCGGATATAGCTTTGCCCATTTGTCTGCAAACGATATAAGTAATCTCCTGAAGAAATATTTTGGGCTTGCTTATCGAGCGTGAATACATGTGTGCCTGCCGATTTTTGAGTATCTACCATAGTCATTATCGCTTGACCAGAGGCAGACAATAATTCGATTTTTACATTGGCGGTATTAGGCATTACGTATTTGATATCGATAAGATGTTGGTTCTCCTTTTGTGTATTATGTGCGAGTAATACGCCAGAGAATGAAGCAGCACAAGAGCCATTAATTATACTCGATATAGGATTTAATCCTTGACTTAAAAGCATATTGTCAATAATGTTTGAATCAACACATAACCAATCTTGTAAGATAGTGGCATAGATATTTCTGAAATCAAATTCGTAAGGAAGATCAGGTAAATTAGGATCAGAAATATCAGGTTGAGTACCTACAAAACCACCACCATTTACTGCTCCACCAAAAAGTAACATAGATGCAGCGGCTCCATGATCTGTTCCGTTTGATCCGTTTTCGTCAATCTCTCTACCGAATTCAGATAGCGTCATCGTTAAAACCTTTTGATCCATATTAGAAGCCGCTAAGTCGTCATAAAAAGCACTAATAGATTTTGCTAAGTCTTCCATAAGATAAGGATGTATTCCGCTTTGAGTTTCATGTGTATCGAAAAATGGCATATCAATCATAAAAACTTTGGTGCCAATATTTCCTTTTATTAAACGAGCAACTAGTTTCATTTTTTCGCCCATAAACTGATTAAACCAAGGTACTTCTTCTGGATAATTGGCAGAAGGTGCTGTAGTTCCTTCGTTGTATGCACTATAAATAGCTTCCGAATAACTCATGGTAGCATTGGTCATAGAACGGACAAAGCCTAGTTCTTCTCCATAAAGACAAGGTGGAAGGTTACTAAGGTCAAAAGCTTCTCCAGAGTTTCCAATTTGTTCTAGTTGACTGATATCATTAACCACAAAAGAAGCGTCACCTGAAGAACTATTAAAAATATGATTGGCGGCTCCAACTTGGATAGCTGGTGGACTATCAGGTGGATTAAGCAAATAGTCAGGAAACTCATTTTCTAAATATCGTCCCATCCAACCTGAGCCTTCTGCACCACTTAGGTCTGACGAAGCCCATATTTTTTGAGAATGAAAATGAGAATGATTTTGGTTGGCATAACCGACGTTATGGATGACTTTCATATTACCATTTTGCCACAACGGAAGTAAAGATTCCATTGTATTCGGCATGCCCATACCTTCTCCTAAATCTACAATATCCGATTCTGGAATAGCAATATTCGGTCGTCGTGCATTATAATGATTGTATTGATAAGTCGGGATGATCGTATTGAGACTATCATTTCCGCCACCTAATCGGATGAGCACTAATATTTGGTCACTACTACTATTGTTTAGCGCCGAAGATAGTGGCGAGGTAAATGCTTTGACAGAACTACCAGCTAAGAGTAATGATCCTGTTCCTGCCAATCCCATTGTTGATAAGAAATTTCTTCTAGACCAAGCTTTATGTGCTTGTTGGTGTGCTTCGCCATTGTTTAGCGATTTTCCTTTTTTATGTTGAAAGATCATAATCTATTTTTTAATTCAATTGATAAACAGGTTGACTAGAAATAAAAGCAAGCAAGT
>JAHDIP010000110.1 GCA_020630735.1 Saprospiraceae bacterium
TCCGCAGGCAGGTTCCATCTGACCGTTAGGAAAAATAAATATAGACAGATGAAAATAGGTATTGTTTGTTATCCAACGTATGGAGGTAGTGGTGTTCTAGCTACAGAATTGGGAAAAGGATTGGCAAGAAACGGACATCAGGTTCACTTTATTACCTATAGGCAACCTGCTCGCTTAACTACCTTTCAAGAAAATGTTTTTTATCACGAAGTCCGTTCGGCTGACTATCCTCTATTTGAATATCCACCTTATGATACCGCATTAGCTAGCAAATTGGTAGATGTGGTCAAATATGAAAAGTTAGATATTTTACATGTACATTATGCGATACCTCATGCTGCTGTAGCATATATGGTAAAAAAGATTTTGCTACAAGAAAACCACTATATACCTGTAGTAACAACACTTCATGGTACAGATATTACCTTAGTTGGAAATAATAAAGCCTTTTCGCCTGTTGTTGCTTTTTCGATCAATAAGTCCGATGGAGTAACGGCTGTATCCGAAAGCCTCAAACAACAAACCTATGATACCTTTAAAATTAAAAATGATATTAAAGTCATTTACAACTTTATAGACTTTGAGCGTTTCCGAAAAACAAATAAAGACCATTTTAAGAAAGCCATTGCACCTAATGGAGAACGCATACTCGTACATACATCAAATTTCAGAAAAGTAAAACGTGTCGAAGATGTCATTCATGTATTCAAAAAAGTTCAGGATAAAATTCCTTCTAAACTTTTACTGATAGGAGATGGCCCCGAACGACAAAGTTTAGAAGAACTATGTCGTCAACTTAATCTCTGTGATGAAATTCGTTTCTTAGGAAAACAAGATGCTGTAGAAGAATTACTTGCTATTAGCGACTTATTTATCATGCCTTCTGCAAGTGAAAGTTTTGGTTTAGCTGCACTAGAAGCTATGGCTTGTGAAGTACCCGTTATTTCCTCAAATATCGGAGGTTTACCAGAAGTAAATATTAATAATCAAACTGGATTTTTAAGCGATGTTGGTAATGTTAATGAAATGGCTGCCAATGCAATAAAAATTCTTAGTGACGAAAACTTATTGGCTAAATTTAGAGCAAATGCTTTGGCTCAAGCGAAGCGATTTGATATTGATAATATTTTGCCTCAATATGAAAACTATTATCAGCATATCATAGATACATGCGTTAAGGCTGTATAATATCTTGTAACCATTCCTACAACAATACAAAAAGCTTGTGTAAAAACTCTATATGACACCTCCAATTTGCCTTAAAATGATCTACATTTAGAACCGTTTTTACTTGATCTTCTCCAAAAGAGTAGTAATATTCATAAGCATAAAGTAATTTTTAAGCTAAACACTTGAAGATTAAGCCCTTTTACCACTTGTTTTTCAAACGCAACGAAACAAAGCATATATTAAACTCGTTATATATGGGGTATTTTTTTAATTTTGTACCTCTCTTTACTTAAAACGTTTTTTTTCACATTTTAAATTTGAAAATGGCAGAAGCAGCATATAAAACGGATGTCCAAGCAGTAGATGCTCTTGCAAGTGCATACGGTGATTTATCCAAAGAAATATCAAAGGTTATTGTTGGTCAAAACGACGTCGTAAAAGCCGTAATTATTTCTTTGTTTAGTAATGGTCACAGTTTGCTAGTAGGGGTACCTGGTTTGGCAAAAACACTTTTGGTAAGTACTATTGCCGAAGTGCTCGATTTAGATTTCAAACGTATCCAGTTTACACCAGACTTGATGCCTTCAGATATTACAGGTTCGCAAATTTTGGGTGAAAATCGTCAGTTTCAATTTACGAAAGGACCTATTTTTTCAAATATCGTTCTAGCAGATGAGATCAACCGTACACCTCCTAAAACGCAAGCAGCCTTACTAGAGGCGATGCAAGAGCGTTCGGTTACGGTAAGTGGGGAGCGTCACTTATTACCTGCACCGTTCTTTGTACTGGCTACTCAAAATCCTATTGAACAAGAAGGAACCTATCCATTGCCAGAGGCTCAGTTAGACCGTTTTATGTTTAACATTCCATTAGATTACCCTACGTACGAAGAAGAAATTACTGTTGTAAAAAATACAACTTCAGACAATAAGTATGAGTTGAAAAATATCGTGACAGCAGAGCAAATTTTATTTTTCCAAAGCCTTATTCGTAAAATACCTATTGCTGATAATGTGTTGGAATATGCTGTAAGTTTAGCAACGAAGACAAGACCTAAAACAGCTAAAGCGACAGAATCGGTAAATAATTATATTTCGTGGGGAGCTGGTCCTCGTGCTTCGCAATACTTAGTATTAGGAGCTAAATGCCACGCAGCAATAAATGGCAAATACTCTCCAGATATTGAAGATGTTCAGGCAATTGCAAAATATGTATTGCGTCACCGTATTGTACGTAACTATAAAGCGGAAGCGGAAGGTATTACTGAAGAAAATGTAATCGAAGGGTTATTTTAATCCTCGTCCTTATTTCATAAAAAAGCTCCTGCATCGAAACTGATGCAGGAGCTTTTTTGCTTTATCTATCTGTACTAAAACTTAAAACCAAGAGTAAGTATAAAGTTACTTCTCGTACTATTCGTTTGAACAGATTGCTGACGGGCACTATCAAACAATCGGTAAGGACTATAAGCTTCTTCTCTATCTTCAAAACGATAAGCAAGGTCTATAAAAAATGTTTTCTCACGAATACCAACTCCCGCACTATAAGCACTGTTGAGGGAATTCCCTTCGGTATAAGGATTCCCAAGTAAATTATATCCTAAACGAAAGCGGTAAATACTAAGCGCATATTCGCCTCCAATTCTTAGATTAACCGTTGATTGAAAATCATCATTTATTTCTTCATTTACTTCTAATTCGTATTGCTTATCTTCTGCTGCAGTACTATTTTCTGTAAGATTAAAATCCGCAATAGAATAATCAATATACTCTAGTTCAGCACCAATAAATCCTTTTCGAGCAATGATAAAACCAGAGCTAAGCGTTGCTCTCCAAGGTGTACTTAGTTTATAATCAAAAACACCATCGGGTGTACGTTCCTCATTATAGTAGTTATCACCATTGAAATTCAAGTCATAGTTAATAATATTGTAATAATTATCCGTCAATTTCATTCTTGTAGGTGTATGTACCGCAAAACCGAGACGTACTGTTTGTTTAATATGATAAATCATTCCCAACTTTAGGTTAAGTCCAATACCTGAAGTAGACAAACTTTCGATATATTCCATTCGATTAAAAATGGGAATTTCATCCTTTTCAGTATCATCTTCGAGATAGGTTTTCGTTTCTTCGAAGTTGATAAAAGGCAAACCAACCGTTACACCAATCATTAGCTTTTCATCGAGGTTACCTGCTAATGAAAAACCAAGTTCGTTTATTGAGCCTTTTGATCGAATACTTTGTTGTTTCTTGATTTCTTGGTCGGGTGTAAAGTCATTATCATAAAAAGAAAGATCGCTTGTTGGATTAAAAATTGCTTCTGCATCGTAAGCGAGCCCTGCTTCAAAATCATCCAATTGGCTGGGGTCATTCCCATTGGCCAACTCTACAAAACGATCGGTATACGATCCTTTAGAAAGACCTTCAAAAAAAGTTTCCTGATTATAAGAAGCCAAGCGATTAAAGCCTATAGCTACATTTACCGTTTTCCACTTAGAGTCAACTGGTTGAGATCCCATCACAATTCCTAGATTATTTAAATCAAATTTAGAATCTTTTTCTGAGGTTGAAACATTATTATCATTTCCAACTAAAAGCGATGTAGTTTTGGTAGAGAAAAAAGAAGGAGTAATAACCAGCTCTGAGGTTCGATAACGAGATAATCCTGCGGGGTTAGTACTCATAACAGAAAAATCTGCCCCAATCGCTCCCATAGCACCACCAATGCCTAATGTACGTGCAGTACCACGTACTTCAAGAGCTGAGTAGCGTAAAGCGTCGGAAGCTGTTTGAGCATAAACTGTTAGGCCATTTATCAAAACAACTATTATTATTAAAAAACGAATCATTTGATATTTAATTTATTTTTTTAGAATGGTTAAGTAGTAGTACGAGCCAATTAATCGGGCATTTTATGGTTATCTTTTTCCGTTATTTTTCTTTAAAAAAACTATCAAAAGAATCTTAACGCTAAAATTCCCCGCTTTATTAACACGTACTATTTACAAAGGTAAAAATTATGAAAAGAAGTACCACAACTTAAACGAAAGCTTATTTAAGGGCATAAAAAAAGTGGGTGGATATTTGTCAAATACCATCCACCCACTTTTTTCAAAGTTTACTTCTTATAAACTTTTAGAATCTTCTTCCTGATCTAGAAGAACTTCTACTGCTTTTGCTAGAAGAAGATTTGCTTCGGCTATTGTTGTAGCTTTTGCTTGATCTAGATGAGCTTCTACTCGGCTTACTATAACTTTTGCTAGAAGAACTTCTACTTGGCTTACTGTAAGACTTGTTTGAAGAGCTTCTGCTAGGCTTGCTATAAGACTTATTCGAAGAACTTCTACTTGGTTTACTATAAGAAGAGTTTCCTCTAGAAGGCTTACTATTATTGTAATCAGAAGAACGACTTGGACGTGGTGTACTTCTTTCGTATCGATCTCTAGTAGGACGTTTTGTGCTTCTTACATCATCAGATTTAGGAGGGCTTGTAATAGAACCTCTCGTTGATCTTGTTTGAGCACTTGGGCGAACAGAACCTCTTGTAGGAGTTTCAGAACGCTTGTTGATTGTTCTTACAGATGGAGCAGAAACACTACCACTTCTTCTTGAACCATAGTACGTACCATTCGGATTATTATTCGGACTATATACATTTGTAGAAGCATTCAAGTAGTTTGGTGGGCAATATACATTTGAACCATAACCATATCCACCATAAGGATTGTTGAAGCCATATCCATAGCTACCGAAGCCATAAGCATAGGAGTTATATGGGTTCCAAGTTGAGTAATATGGATTTGCGTATGGGTTGTATCCCCAAGAATTCCAGCTATTGAAGGCACCAGCATTCCACCTGTTCCAACGTTGCCATCTTCTAAAGTCTCTATAACTTCTATAGTTATTATAACCAACATAGATATTAGGCGTTACCCAGCCACCTACATTAATTACAAAAGGATTATAGTGATAAGCATTCACGTAACATGGATCGTAGAATCCAAAGCCACTGTATGGGCGACGGAACCTTCTAATACGAGAAGAATAATAATAGTCATAATCATCATAATATTCATACTCTGCATCATCATAATCTGAGTCATTATAAGCGTAATCATCATAATCACTAGTAGAGGTAGATGTAGTATTGCTGTAACCACTGTCTGTGTCAGGGTTATAATAAACATCGTCGTATTGCGCAAAAACAGTACTTGTTAATGCGAAAACCATAAAGGCTGCTAAGATGCTTGAAATTTTATACTTTTTCATAAAAAGGATTTTTAATGTAATTACTGTGACTCTCTTACAAGTTACAAGTGTAATTTATTACTTTTGTAGCTAATTTATTGTTAATAATGTATTAAAGTTGAATTATAGCGTAATAAATTATGTTAAAATTTTAAATTCAACGTCACTCTTATGACGAAATGGGTGATTTGAGGCCACTGAAACAGATCAAATAGGTCTGTTTTTAAAGATATTTTAACTAAAAAAGACAGTTACTATTTAATTTACAATATACTAAAGATTTTAGACTAATGTCGAAAGAAATTACTAGCCGAAGCGAAGATTATTCCCAATGGTATAATGATATAGTAAAAAAAGCTCAATTGGCAGATCATTCTGCTGTGAGGGGTTGTATGGTGATTAAACCATATGGGTTTGGTATTTGGGAGAATATTCGTGATCAATTAGATAAAATGTTTAAGGAAACAGGGCATGTAAATGCTTATTTTCCTCTTCTAATACCAAAAAGCTTTTTGAGTAAAGAAGCTGAGCACGTTGAAGGATTTGCTAAAGAATGTGCTGTTGTCACTCACCATCGCTTAATGAATGCTCCTGATGGAAATGGCGTAGTAGTAGACCCTAAAGCAAAATTGGAAGAAGAACTGATTATCAGACCAACTTCTGAAACAATTATTTGGAATACCTACAAAGATTGGATTAACTCCTATAGAGATTTACCTTTATTGATTAATCAATGGGCAAATGTTATGCGTTGGGAAATGCGTACCCGTTTATTTTTGCGTACAGCTGAATTTTTGTGGCAAGAAGGGCACACGGCACATGCAACTAAACAAGAGGCTGTAGATGAGTCAAGAATGATATTGGACTTGTATGCAACCTTTGCGGAAGAATACATGGCTATGCCTGTTATAAAAGGAATAAAAACAGCAAACGAACGTTTTGCGGGAGCAGAGGATACTTATACCATCGAAGCCTTAATGCAAGATGGAAAAGCTCTTCAGGCAGGTACTTCGCATTTCTTAGGTCAAAACTTTGCCAAAGCCTTTAATGTAACGTTCTTGAATGAGCACCAAAAATCGGAATTTGTGTGGGCAACATCTTGGGGTGTTTCTACCCGATTGATGGGGGGCTTAATTATGACTCACTCTGACGACCAAGGTTTTGTTGTGCCGCCTAAGTTGGCATCGCTTCAGGTGGTGATTGTTCCTATTCCAAAGCCAAATGACGAAATAGATGAGGTGGTGACTAAAATAATGGCTGATCTTAAAGCAAAAGGTATCACTGTAAAATACGATACAGATAAAAAGAACCGACCAGGATTTAAGTTCGCTGAGTACGAAATGCTTGGTATACCTGTCCGTCTAGCAATTGGAAAACGTGACTTGGAAAAAGGCGTAATAGAAGTCGCTCGTCGAGATACGAAAGAAAAAACAAGCCAAGCTCTTGATGGAATTGCAGATTATGTAGAACAGTTATTGGAGGATATTCAAAACAACCTTTTCCAAAAAGCATTGAATTACAGAAATGAACACACTACAAGTGTAGATACTTTCGATGAATTTAAAGAAATACTTGATTCGAAGGGTGGATTTATACTTGCCCACTGGGATGGTACAACAGAGACTGAGGTTAAAATAAAAGAATTGACAAAAGCAACTATTCGTTGTATCCCAATAGATAGCGTTCCTGAAGATGGAGCCTGTATATTGACAGGAAAGCCTTCTAAGCAACGGGTACTATTTGCTCGTTCTTACTAATCATTTTGGGTCCATAAAAAAAGCTGATTACAAATGTAATCAGCTTTTTTTATGGACTCAAACCATGCCACTATTACCTGATTCTATTTTTTTTATAAATTCACTTCTTCGACTTTCACTTAGAGAAACGTTGCTACCATCCGCCATTACGATAGTTGGATTTTTATGCCGAATATATCGTTCTAGATGTTTCAAATTAATAAGGTCTGATCGACTACTTCTGAAGAAAGTAAGACCATTTAATTTTTTTTCAAATACACCAAGTGTTTTCGTAACAATAATTTTTTCTTTAGTTATTAAAAAGAAAGTAGTGTAATTTCCTGACGCTTCACATCTAACAATATCTTCAATTTTCACAAAGACAAATCCGTCATTTGTGGGCAATGCTATTTTTGAAAGAGGTGTAGCAATATTTTCCTTCAAAGCGGTAATTTTTTCAGCATTTTGTTGGTTATCATCTTGCGAATTAAGGCGACTGATGGCATCTCGAAGTTGCTCAAGGTCAATCGGTTTCAAGAGATAGTCTACAGCAGAAAGGCGAAGTGCTTCCACTGCATATTGGTTATAAGCCGTTGTAAAGATGACTTCAAACTTAGGTTCATTGAAGTAATCAAATAGTTTGAAACCATTTTGTTCAGGCATTTCGATGTCCAAGAAGACAACATTAGGCTGGTGTTGGTTTATTAATTTTACAGCTTCAGCGACATTTTCGGCTTGACCAATTACTTCTACGCCTTCACAAAAATTACTCAACATATTAAACAAAACTATTCGGCTATCTTCTTCGTCATCTACAATGATTGCTTTTAAATCCATGTCCTTTATATATTAGATTCTGAATCTTTTCCTTCTATTATTTTTATAAACTGTCTTCTTCTTCCTTCACTAAGGGATAAGGTGGTACCGTCAGACATTGTTACAAAAGTATTTCTATTTTTTCCGTATTTTTTGATATGATTTAGGTTTACAATATTAGAACGATTTGTACGGAAAAAATTAAATTCTTTGAGTAAATCATCATAAAGCTTTAAGGTTTTTGAAGTAATAATCTTATCTCCATTTTTTAGATGAAAAAGCGAATAATTCCCCTGAGCTTCACAACGTATGATATCTTTTAATTCAACAATAACATAACCATCTTTTGTTGGTAATGTTAATTTATTGAAGGTATTATTAAAATTATCTTGCAAGACGTTTAATTTCTCTTGCGCTTCTTCGGAGCTTTTTTTGACAATTGCCCTACGTATTGCTTCTCTAAGCTCTTCTAAATCTATGGGTTTTAATAAAAAATCTATAGCAGACAACCGAAATGCTTTTACTGCATACTTATCGAATGCTGTAGTGAAAATAACATCAAACTTTGGTTTTTCAAAGTATTTAAATAATGTTAAACCACTCTCCATAGGCATTACAATATCCAGAAACACAAGGTTGGGCTGATATTTATTAATGACAGTGATTCCAGAAGATATAGAATCTGCTACGGCTAAGACTTCGACATCCTCACAATAGTCTGTAAGCATTCGAGACAAGGTTTCTTGTCCATGTTTTTCATCATCAATAATGACTGCTTTCAATTTCATAAACCTTATCTTTTTAATAGAGATTGTTTAAGAATCTAAATAGTTGAGCTCTCAAAAAGGAAGCTCATGGGTATTCTTAAACAACTTTATAATATGGAGTAACCTAGTACACTGTTACATAAATTGGTAAAGTCTAACCTTGGTATTTTATTTCTATATCTATTTTAGTACCAGAAGCATTTCCTAATTGATCATATAAGTCAATAATCGTTAAATTATTGACCTTTTTTTTATTTTTTGAGGTTTTAAGTTGATTGGTTATCTGGAGGCGTTCTCTAGTTGTTTCAATACCAGATGGATTGTGTTGGTCTGCGTCCCAGTTACTTAGTTCTTGGGCAAGTTTACGACCAACTCCATTATCTTCAACTACACAATGTAAAAAATTATTTTCTTCATCAAAGTTTATTTTCAAGATTCCTTTTTCTTTTTTGTGCATCAGACCATGTTTGAAGCAGTTTTCGATAATTGGCTGAATCAATAATGGAGGAATATGTATTGTTTCCATTCTATTTTTTAGAATAGGGGCAACCTTTAGTTGAATTTCTATTTTATCTCTAAACCGAAGTTTCTCCAAATCAAGGTATAAACTGATAAATTCAATTTCTTCCTCTAAGGTAATAAGCTGTTTCCTAGATTGTTCAAATATTAGCCGAATTAGTTTTGCAAAACGCGCTAGATAAATCAGTGCTTCTTCTTGTTTATTTGTAACTAAAAAATTCTGGATTGCATACATGGCATTGAAGACAAAGTGAGGATTCATCTGAGCTTGTAGTGCTTGCATCTTTAAGTTATTGATTCTTTCTTTGATTTCTTGATCTTGCTTTTGTTTTTTATCAAAAAAACGAAAGATAACATATAGCCCGATCCCCCCACTTAAACCCAGTAAAAACCGAAACCACTTAGTCAGCCACCAAGGAGGTTTAATATATATCTTTAGAGCAGCAATATTAGAACTATCTACATCATTTTTTCCCATCGCTTTTACCTGAAAAGTATACCCGCCTGTACTTAAAGATGGAAAGCGAACGTAATTCGTTTTCGTTTCAACCCAGTTAGTATCAATACCAATCATCCTATAATGATAGTTTAGGACACCACGAGATGCATAGTTTATTCCTGCATAATCTATCTTGATATTGTTTTGGTTATAATCTAGCACATAGTTAGAAGAAAGTGTAGTATCTTTTTCCCAAACACTAAAAGCTGATATATACATTGGTGAAGCTATTGTATCAAGCTTGATCGATTTCGGATTAAATGAAACCAAACCTTTAGGAGTACCTATCCACATCAATCCGTCGTACGAAATAATTGCTGAAATTTCATTCACAGGTAAACCATCTGTTTTATCCATATACAAAACATCATTATGGTTGTTTAAATTCAACCGAACTAATCCTTTGTCTGTTCCTATCCATAGCATCTCTTCCTCGTCTATAAATAATACTTTACTAAAGTTGCTCACTAATAAATTATCTTCATTAAATCGAAAATGGATACTATCATTTTTGATACCAAGTATACCGTCGTTGTGTGTTGCAACCCAAATAGTAGAATCTCTTGCTTGTTTGATATCAGAAACTCTGTATTTTTCATGTTTCCCATTTTCCAGAAAAGGAATTGCTTCTTCATCATACAAATAAATCCCTTGTGTGGTACCAATCCATAGTTTGTTTGTATGTTGATCTGTAAGTAGGGCATAAGTTCTCAACTGTAATATCCTCTTTGCTTTTTGTCGTTGTGTATATGTTTCCTCGTGTGTCTTTTTTTTGAGTAGAATTCGATAAGTAGAACTACTTGTTCCTACCCATAAGTTATTATCTTTCCAAGCAAAACTTTTTAGAAAGGTTGGATAAATTAAGTTTTGCTTGGTTAGTGTGCTATCAAGTGCTATAACTCCATTTTTAGTGCCTAAGTACACCGTTCCATGTGGGGATTGTAGAATGGGATTAACTTTGGAATTATATTTTACAGCTGTAATTTTACTTATCCCTTTGTCATTTATGGTTACAACTTTTCCTTCGCTACTTCCCACCAATAGTTGGTTGGACTGTAATAAACCAAGACTATGAACATAGTTATCAGGTAAGTCAGAATTAATCGTATTGTAAACCAAAAAATTCATAGAAGGAATAACATGTATTCCTTGCCCAATAGTACTAATCCAGTAATTGCCTTCACGGTCTTTTGTTATATTACTTATGTGTATTTTATTTAAAATTTGTTGTGCTCTAATTTTTTTAGGGATAATCAATTCTTTTTCGTGAATATATGTAGTACTTCTTGTAAATGCTATGAAGTAATTATCAATAATAAAGCACCCTTCTATAGGAATAGATTTTCCAGTATAATGCTGTAATAAAACATCTAGTAAGTGAAGGTCGTTTATTGTTTCTTTGTTATTCTTTTTTTGATTAAAAATCTTAAAGTAATTAATACGTTGAAGCTTAGTATCAATTTTATTTAGCTGTAAAGAGTCTGTATCTATAGCAAAAAAACCATCTCCGTTTTCTTCAGAAAGACCAAAGAACATAAGTTCATTGGTATCCGTCTGTGAAAAGTATCCCCAAGTATGGTCAAAAAAATTAGGTTTATTTTGTTCAATAACATTTAGATCTTTATCAACTACTACTTTTAAAATTTGATAAGCATTTGATTTTGTAAATCTAATAAGGAGATATATTTTGTTATCATTGACATATATGTCTCTAATATTATTGACATCTTCTATTCCTAGTGGAAATAGGTGTATTTCATCATTTTCTATATAGCATATTTGATTAGATAAATTACTAAACCAAATTCTCCCTTTCTTATCTTCAAATAAGGCCAATATTTCATTGTCATTTAGCAAATTACTATTAAAGCGTTTGAAGCTAACACCGTCAAATTTACAAAGACCACTTTCGGTACCGATCCACATAAATCCCTTTTGATCTTGAATAGTTCGGTATACAATGACGCTTGGCAAGCCTTCTTCGTCTGTAATATGCCAAGAAGCGGGGGCTTGACCAAAGACCGTATTGATCAAAAAATAGGGAAATAACGAGAATAGAACAATATATAACTTCGCTTTGATAAGGCTTCTTTTTGTTGAACGATAAAGATAACATTTAACAAGGTCAAACAAAAGTTAAGCTTGTGATTCTATTTATATGTTTAGTTTATCACTAGCAAAGATGCCTATGTTTTGTTTAATAATAAAACACAGGCATTCATCACAAAAAGTGACTCATTCAATCATTTTTTTATATTTCAAATAAAAAAAAGCAGATATTTGTTGCTTTATTAGTCATCTTATCTCTCTCTTAAAACACCCCACATAGCCCTTATGTCGGGTGTTTTATTTTTGTCGTTTCTTCAACTCCATTATTACATCTTCTAAGCCATGATCTTTGGCTGCCAAAAGCACCAAATAGTGATACATCAAATCAGCCGCTTCGCCTAAAAATAAAGCATCATTATCATCCTTTGCTTCTATAACTAATTCGACAGCCTCTTCGCCTACTTTTTGCGCTACCTTATTAATTCCTTTTTTGAAAAGAGATGAAGTATACGAACCACCATCTGGGTTATTTTTTCGGTTTTGAATGACATTTTCTAACTTACTTAAAAAGTGTATGCCTTTATTTTTTTCATTAAAACAAGTATCTGTACCTGTATGACAAACTGGACCAACGGGTTCTACTTTTATTAATAAGGTATCATTGTCACAATCTTTTGCGATTGCTTTCACTGTTAGAAAATTACCAGATGTTTCACCTTTAGTCCATAGTCTTTTTTTACTTCGACTATAGAAAGTAACTCGTCCTTCCTCTTGTGTCTTTTGTAAGGCTTCTGTATTCATATAACCTAACATAAGTACTTTTTGACTTCCATCGTCTTGAATAATAACGGGTAATAAACCTTCCCCCTTTTCAAAATCTAAGGATCTTATATTGATAGATTCAAATGTAGTCGTTTGCATAAGATGAATTTTATGAACGGATAACAATCCCTTCGTTTTTTAAATATTTTTTAAGGTCAGGAATACCGATTTCTTTGAAGTGAAAAATACTAGCCGCAAGCGCAGCATCGGCTTTGCCTTTTGTAAAAGCCTCATAAAAATGCTCCATAGTTCCCGCTCCTCCAGAAGCAATAATTGGAATATCAAGAGTGTCCGAAAGTTGCGCTGTAATTGTATTTGCGAATCCTGCTTTAGTACCATCATTATCCATAGAAGTGAAAAGAATTTCTCCTGCACCTCGATCAACACATTCTTTTGCCCAGCTTAGTAACTCTTTATCTGTCGGCACACGTCCACCATTTAAGTGAACCATCCATTCATTATTAGTTTGACGAGCATCTATAGCTACAACAATGCATTGACTACCAAAATGTTTCGAAAGCTCATTGATAAGTTGTGGATTCTTTACAGCTGCAGAATTGATTGATACTTTATCGGCACCAGACTCAAGCATACTAGCTACATCTTCAATAGAACGTATACCTCCACCAACAGTAAAAGGAATATCGAGATGTTTAGCAATTTTTAGTACTAAGGCTTTAAGTGTTTTACGTTTTTCATTGGTTGCTGTAATATCCAAAAACACGAGTTCGTCAGCTCCTTCTTGGCTATAAAGCTGCCCTAACTCTACTGGATCACCTGCGTCCCTCAAATTGACAAAATTAACACCTTTGACTGTTCTACCATCTTTGATGTCTAGACATGGAATAATTCTTTTTGCTAGCATGTTCTTGATATTAAAAATTCTGTTAGCTCTTTTAAATTAATACGCTTTTCGTAAATGGCTTTTCCTATAATCGCACCGTCGCAACCGATATTTTGTAGTTCTCTCAGTTCTTCGATAGATGTAATACCACCGCTAGCCACGAGCTTAAGTGTAGGAAATTGTTTTAATATTTCTTTGTACAACTCTATGGCACTTCCTTCAAGTAAACCATCTTTTGAAATATCGGTACTGATTAAATATTCCACTCCCATTTTTGCATAGCCTTTTAGAAATTTAAAAATATCCAACTCGCTTTGTTCCAACCAACCACTAACCGCTACAAATTTATTTTTCACATCAGCTCCCAAAATGATTTTTTTATTTCCATACTCATTCAACCATTGTAAAAACAGATCTGGATTTTTAACGGCAATCGTTCCTACAGTAACTTGCATAGCCCCCGCATCAAAGGCCGCTTTAATATCTGTTGCTGTTTGTATACCACCTCCAAAATCAACAATTAAGTTTGTTTTATTTGTAATGCTTTCTAATACTTTTGTGTTTACAATACGTCGAGCCTTCGCTCCATCAAGATCAACTAAGTGTAGATACTTTATTCCCGCATCTTCAAATTCTTGTGCTACTTCTAAGGGGTTAGTGTTATAGATTTTTTTCTGCTGATAATCGCCCTGTGTAAGACGGACACACTTTCCGTCGATGATGTCTATAGCTGGTATTATTCTCATGTTATACATTTAAAAAGTTTTCTAAAATAGAAGCACCGATACTACCTGATTTTTCTGGATGAAATTGCGTAGCATAAAAATTATCTTTTTGTAGCGCAGCACTAAAAGGTGTTATGTAATCGCAAGTAGCTGTAGTATAATTTCCTTTTTCGACATAAAAACTATGAACAAAATATACGTACTGCTGCTCTAACTTTTCTGTGAATAAATCTTTTTTTAAGTCCGAAATTGTATTCCAACCGATGTGAGGAACTTTTAGTTTTGGTTTGAACCGTCGAACCTCTTGTGGAAAAACGTTTAGACATGTAGTATCTCCTTCTTCTGAAAATGCACACAATAATTGCATGCCTAAACAAATGCCTAGAACAGGCTGTTTGAGTGATGGAATCAATTTGTCTAATTTTTTTGCCTGTAGATACCTCATTGTCGTACTTGCTTCGCCTACGCCAGGAAAAATTACTTTGTCTGCAGCTTTGATTATTTCAGGCTTATCCGATAGTTTTGCTTTTATGTCTAAGCGTTCTAGGGCAAATTTTAAAGACTGCACATTTCCAGCGTTATAATCAATAATAACTACATTCATATTATAATATTCCTTTGGTACTAGGTAATTGCATGTTTTGAATATCTCTTCGTTTTGCCATCTTTATTGCTTTTGCAAAAGCTTTGAATATCGCTTCTATCTTGTGGTGTTCGTTGGTGCCTTCTGCTTTTATATTCAAATTACATTTGGCACCATCTGTAAATGATTTAAAGAAATGAAAAAACATTTCTGTAGGCATTTTCCCTATCATTTCTCGATTAAATGCCGCTTCCCAAACGAGCCAATTACGCCCGCCAAAATCTATCGCTACTTGAGCCAAACAATCGTCCATTGGCAAACAGAAACCGTACCGTTCGATGCCTAGTTTACTGCCAAGTGCCTGATAAAAAGTTTCTCCCAATGCAATAGCAGTATCTTCGATCGTATGGTGCTCATCTACTTCCAAATCTCCTTTTACAGTTATGGAAAGATCGCATCCTGAGTGTCGGGCTACTTGGTCTAGCATATGATCAAAAAAGGCAATTCCAGTATCATTATTTGCTGTTCCAGTTCCGTCAAGTTTTAAATCAATGCGAATATCTGTTTCTTTGGTCGTACGTACAAGTTGGGCACTTCTAGCTGGTAGTTTCAAAAAACGATAAATGGCTTCCCAGTCTAAAGTTGTTAATACAATTGTATCATCAAGTGATGATGCTTTTTCGCTTAATTCTCCTGCACCTAATTCTGGTTCCGTATTGATCCAGATACCTTTTGCTCCTAAATTTTTAGCCAACTCCATATCTGTTAAACGATCACCGATTACAAAAGAATTTTCAAGATCGTAGTCTCCATTCATGTATTTAGTGAGTAATCCCGTTCTTGGTTTTCGCGTTGGAGCATTATCTTCAGGAAAAGAACGGTCAATAATAACCTCAGAAAAAGTAATACCTTCTTTTTCGAACGCATTCATCATTTTATTGTGTGGAGGATGAAATGTCTCTTCAGGAAAAGAATCTGTCCCCAAACCATCTTGGTTGGTAACCATGACTAATTTGTATTCTAACTCTTGTACGATACGAGAAAGGTATTGAAATACCTTAGGATAAAATTCGAGTTTTTCGAGGCTGTCCAATTGATAATCAATGGGCGGTTCTAATACCAACGTGCCATCTCTATCCAGAAATAATATTTTTTGCATAAGTTCTATTGTTTTGAAAGGATGTTAGTGAATTGATGAGTTGTTGATTTTCTTCATGAGTGCCAATAGTAAAACGTAAGCAACCTTCGCAAAGCAATACTTTCGATCGATCACGAACAACAATTTTTTGTTCCAACAAATAGTTATAAACCGCTTTAGGCTCATTCATTTTAAGTAATAAAAAATTAGCATCGGAAGGATAAATTTTATGAATAAAATCTAACTGTTCTAATGCGGATCGTAGTTTATAGCGTTCTTCCAAGATGGTATTTACCGTAGAGGTCATTTGAGTTTTATTAGCTAATGCTTTTAGTGCTGATTCTTGTGTAAGTTGATTGACATTGTATGGAGGCTTTACTTTGTTTAGTAAATCAATAATTGCTGTTGAAGCAAATGCCATCCCTAGTCGAATACCAGCAAGTCCCCAAGCTTTAGAAAAGGTTTGAGCAATGACAATATTTGGTAATTCACTTAATAGACCAATACAACTTACTTGATTTGCAAAATCAATATAAGCTTCATCAATAACGACGATTCCTTTGAACGTTCTAGCAATCACCTTGATTTTTTCAATCTCAATACTATTACCCGTTGGATTATTAGGGCTACAAATAAACAGAATTTTTGATCGTACTGTTGATACTTCTTTTATCGCTTGTAGGTCAGGTTGAAAATTGGTCATAAGCGGAGCCTCTTTTACTTCAATATCTGATAAGGCGGCACTAACTTTATACATCCCATAAGTTGGGGGTAGTATAACAATATTGTCTAAACGGGGTTCACAAAAAATACGAATCAATAAATCTATGACTTCATCGCTTCCATTTCCCAAAAAGATATTTTCAAATGATATATTTTTAAGCTGTGCTATTTTATTTTTCAATATTTTTTGTAAAGGATCAGGATAGCGATTCAAGCCATTGTCAAAAGGGTTTTCGTTTGCATCCAAGAAAATTTCAGCCGTTCCTTTAAATTCGTTTCTAGCAGAAGAATAAGGGAGCATTTTCTGTATATTAGGACGAACGAAACCTTCTAAATCAAATTCGTTTTCTGGAACTTCTATATTTTTTTCTTTTAGATAATCCAACCGAATAGTTACTGCTTTTTTGTGTGCTTCTAGTAACTCTGCCTCTGCCATAAGGGCAACTGTATTTCCGATATTTTGAATCCCTTCTTCGCTCAATTGTTGGTAAGTTATTTTTTTCACAAAAGCATCCAAATTGACACCACTATACGATTTTGCAAAACCATTAGTTGGTAAAGTATGGTTGGTGCCAGAAGCATAATCGCCCACAGATTCAGGTGTAAAATTTCCTAAGAAAACGGAACCAGCGTTAGTGATTTTCTCGACATAGCTTGCTGTATTTTTAGCAGCAATAATTAAGTGCTCTGGAGCATAATCATTGATAATATCAATAGCTTCACCATCGTCTTTCACTAAAATTACTATACTATTTTCTAGTGCCTTTTCTGCAATCGCTTTTCGTGGTAGTTCTTCTAACTGTTGCTCAATACATTTTTTTATCTGCTCTACTATTTTTTCATCAAAAGTGATCAACACTACTTGACTATCAATACCGTGTTCTGCTTGAGAAAGTAGATCAGCAGCGACAAAAGAAGGCTTGGCTGTATCGTCAGCTAGTACGAGAACTTCCGAAGGTCCAGCGGGCATATCTATAGGAATTCCTTCTTTATTGACCAATTGTTTAGCAGCCGTTACAAACTGATTTCCTGGTCCAAAAATTTTATTTACAGCAGGCACCGATTCTGTACCATAGGCCATTGCAGCAATCGCTTGTGCACCCCCAACTTTAAAAACCTTCGTAATACCCACTAGCTGGGCAGCATAGAGTATAACAGGATTGATCGTACCATCCTTTTGAGGAGGCGTACATAACACTATTTCTTTGCAACCAGCAATTTGGGCAGGAATGGCTAGCATCAAAACGGTCGAAAATAACGGTGCTGTTCCTCCAGGGATATAAAGCCCTACTTTTTCGATAGCTACCGACTTTTGCCAACACTCAACTCCTGGCATAGTCCTAACGATAGGCATTGTATTGACTTGGTAGTTGTGAAATTTTTCGATATTTTGTTTTGCTTGTTTAATGGCTTTTTGGAGTTCTACAGGGATATTGTTTATTGCAGTAACAATTTCTTCATCACTTGCTTGAAGTACGCTAAGATCTACGCTATCAAAGCGACTAGTAAAGTCAATCAAAGCCTTATCTCCATTCGTTTTCACTTCGTTGAGCATATTGCCCACACTTTCTTGCAGTGAAGTTTGTTCAAAAACAGGACGAGCTAGGATAGTAGACCAATTTTCTTTAGGTGGAAATTTAAATAGGTTCATGTCTTTGATTTTTAAGAGATCATTTTTTCAATAGGAATAACTAAAATGCCTTCAGCACCTGCTACTTTTAGTTCATCAATAATATTCCAAAATTGTTCTTCATTGACTACCGAGTGTAGTGAACTCCAACCTTCTTCTGCTAAAGGAAGGATTGTTGGACTTTTGATACCTGGTAAAATATTAGTGATGCTTGGTATAGCAGAGTTTGGTGCATTGAGCAATATATATTTATTTTTCTTTGCACTTTTTACTGCATCTATTCTAAACATCAATTGCTCAAATATTTTCGTTTGTTCTTCATCCAAATTTGTATTAGCTACGACCACTGCTTCAGACTGTAGGATAACTTCTACTTCTTTTAGCCCATTGCTAAATAAGGTACTTCCAGAACTAACGATATCACACACTGCATCTGCCAAACCAATATTAGGCGCAATTTCTACCGAGCCACTTATTTTGTGGATTTCGGCATCGATATTATTTTTTTTCAAAAAGGAAGAAAGGATAACAGGATAGGAGGTGGCTATTTTTTTGTTTTGGAAAAATAGTAAGGAATTATAATCATCGCTTTTAGGGACAGCAAGCGATAAACGGCATTTGGCAAAACCTAGTTTTTTGGCTGTAATAATATTTTTATCTGTTTCGGCCACTACATTTTCTCCCAATATTCCTAAATCAGCAGTACCATCTTCAACATATTGCGGAATGTCGTCATCACGGAGGTAGAGAATATCAATAGGAAAGTTGACTGCAGGTGCCATAAGATTATTCTTTCCATTTTTGATCTGAATACCACATTCTTTTAAAAGTGCTTTTGAAGAATCGCTTAACCGTCCAGATTTTTGAATAGCTATTTTTAGTCGTTTTTCCATTTTTTATTATTTTTTTGAAAAA
>JAHDIP010000111.1:0-2156 GCA_020630735.1 Saprospiraceae bacterium
CAGATGGAACTTACCAAATTTAAATAGTCATTATCATTGTGTGTTTAAAAACTATTTAATCATGGTCGTTTCATCTCAATGAATTTAATAATTATTTAGAATACCATTTCTTCAATACTTTACAACCTTTTTTCCCTTGTGGGGTATAATCTTTATTGATATAACCTTCGTGTCCTTTCATATTAGGAAACCATTTCCATAAAAATCCACCTGCCCAATATGGCTCATCCCAGAAAGTTTCAAACAAAGCATCTATTGCATTTGCTTGAGCTTCTTCATTTACTTTTAGTTGTTTGACTCTACCTTCTAACTCCCAAGTATTGTAAGTACACCCATCGACACTGAGGTAACCAAACTCTGTAAACAAAATTGGCTTTTTAGTTTTTTCTGCGTGTTTACGAATTTCTTTTCGTATCGGTTGCCAAGATTTTTGAAGCTGTTTTACTGTTGGTGTTTTAATATCTAATAACGGGAAGTAAGCAGAGATGCCTACATAATCTAATTCATCCCAAAACGGAACATCGGCATAACTATCCCAATTAGCAGTATACGTTAACTTTCCTGAATACACTGCTCTTATTTTTTGGATAAGCGCTCTCCAAAAGTGTTCACGCTTTTTTACGCTTAGCTTAAATTCCGTACCAATACAAATCAAATCTATCCCTTCCTTTTCTGCATTTTTCACAAAAGGCATAATATAGTTTTCATATTCTTGTTCCCACTTTGTCCATTTTTCATCTGTTTTAAAACTCATATTCCCCGTCCAATTTCCGTGCATATAAATTTGAGGTTTGAGCATTACATTCAAGCCAGCTTTTTTGGCTAACTCTATCGTTTCAGCAACTCCTTCGGGCCGTTCGCCCCACCATTGCCAACCTGAAGAATTGTATCGAACAGTTGCTTTGTCTTTAGGTGTATAAGCATAAGGAATAACTGCAATCCATTCGGCTCCTACTTCTTTTACGGCCATCATCGGATTTTTTTCAAATGCTCGAGGTGGAGCTACAAAGTTTAGTCCCTGCATTTTTTTTTCGGTGAGATTAATTGCTTGTGACCAATACGAGTTTTCCTCTTGTGGGGCATTACAAGTTTGACTGATAAAAACAAGAAATAATACAATTGATAGAGGCTTCATTTTTTATGATTGAATAACTACTTTTAGAAAAGAAGTAGGATCTGGACATAATCTTTGATAATAATCTAATTGATCTTCACTAGTAACTCCTACAAAGTCTCCTTCTATATCAAGCATATCTGTAATGAGTTGAAAATGTAAATGAGGAACCCATCCTCCGTTTTCTGAAGGTTCACCCATCGCAGTAAAGATTTCGCCTTTTTTTATGACTTGCCCTTTCTTCAATTTTTTTATTGATGCTAAAGCAAGATGCCCATAAAGCGTAAAAAAAGCAACACCTTCTAATTCATGTTCCAAAATAATGGTTGTACCATAGTCATAAGGCTTTGCATTATATTGAAAACTATGCACCTTAGCATTATAGGGTGCATGAATAGGTGTAAGCGCAGACGACCAAAAATCAACGCCTAGGTGGATGCATCTATCTAAAGCTTCGCTTTTAAAATAATCGCTAGCTTGATAAATCAATCGTCGTTCGAGATACCCACCATAACCAACTTTGGCCTGAGCTGATGAAAGGTTATGTTTTATAAACTGTTCTAAGCCATCATACGTTGCTACATTAAATCGGTTCATTAAAGGATTGTCTCGACTCAAATCTATTGAACAAAAATCATTCAATGAATATCCTTCTCCTAATAACGAAAAGAGATTATTTTGATGTTTCTTTAACAATTCTACTAGTTCCATTTATAAATATTCTACTTTTTTATTGATTTTTTATCATTTTTTGGATCAAATTATTCTTTTTTCACATAAATAATGGTCCCATCTTTGAAAATATCTCAATTTCAAGTATCAAAACGCACTTGTTTTTACAAAAAAATAAGTATCGAAGCTTAAAATTGAATATTTTCTATATTTTTCGCTTTTATTTTAAAATATTTGCAACAAAACACCATTTGTTTTACATTTGTATTATCAGTTACGACAAAAGGGTTTAATAAAGATTAACTCAAGTAACTAAAATATTGTGAGATGATGAAATTGGCAGACATGCCCTCCTGTCTCGGGGGTGAAG
>JAHDIP010000111.1:2256-19174 GCA_020630735.1 Saprospiraceae bacterium
CTACCGTCTTAACTAACTACTTCGTGAAGGTTCGAATCCTTCTCTCACAGCTAAAAAAGTATAACGATACTTTTTCAATAATAAATATTGTGAGATGATGAAATTGGCAGACATGCCCTCCTGTCTCGGGGGTGAAGAGCATAGGATAAATTTTGACTACCGTCTTAACTAACTACTTCGTGAAGGTTCGAATCCTTCTCTCACAGCTAAAGACTCCTAAAAGTCAAAGATTTTTGACTGAGATACGTTTCGAGAGGCTTTTGATTGTAGAATCAAAAGCCTTTATTTTTTTCTAGAAAGATCTGAGTAAACAATATCGACTAATTTTTCACCACTGATAAAACCTGTGCCCCATTCTTTATCATAATCTTCGGTGATATTTAAAGCTTTAATTTCTTCGAATGTTTTTTCTTCTTCTATTGCTTTGACCATTCGTTCATTTATTACTTCTAGCATATCACGATAAGCCCTTAATTCTTTTTTGTTTGAAACTTTGCCATGTCCAGGAATAATTTTAGTATTCTCATCAATCAGACTTAACACTTCATTGGCTGATTCGATTATTCCTTTTATGCTACCTCCTGATGATACATCAATAAATGGATATCGACCAGCAAAATAGGTATCCCCTAAATGGATAACATTACTTTTAGGAAAGTACACAATTGCATCACCATCAGTATGCGCATCGTGCACATGAAAGATCAAAATATCTTCATCGTTTGCATAAAAGTTGACGTTTTCAGAAAAGGTAATAACGGGTAAGGCTGCTTTTGGAGAAGGAGGTACCGTTCGGCTAAAAGCTTTCATGAGTTGTTCGGTACTCATACGCTTGCGTACGTTTTCGTGTGCAACGATGATCGCTCCGTCCTTTGCAAAATTTTCATTACCACCTGAATGATCGCCATGCCAATGCGTATTAATGAGGTAACTTATTGGTTGATCTGTTAATTCTGAAATAGCCTTCTTTATTTTTTCGCTCAACTCAGCAAATTGATCATCAATCATAAAAACGCCATCATCACCGACAAGTACAGCAATATTTCCGCCAGCACCCGTTAGCATAAATAAAGATTCAGTTATCTTTTCAGCTTTTACTTCAACATCATCAAATCGTTGAGCTGACAAGCTAAATCCGATTAGGAGACAAAAGAAAAATAGACTTAATCTACGCATAAGAAATATCTTTTATAGATTGATGAATTAAAAAGGCACGTTAAACGATCATTCAACGTGCCTTTGTATATTTTTAAAGTTTAGAAAAAAGTACTAAACTAGGTATATATTGTTTCGATATCTGCATGGTGCTTCTCTCGAATAACACGTCGTTTAAGTTTCATAGTTGGTGTCAATTCTGCTTGAGAGCCATCTGCTTTTACTGGTTCCCATGCACAATCTAATAACTTGAACTTTTTGATTTGTTCAATGTGACTAAATTGTGGGTTGAAGTTATTGATAACGGATTGATAATGATTGAGTACTTTTTCATTTTTAATAACCTCAGAAAGAGACGTCCAAGAAATTTCATTTTGTTCACACCAATCTTTAAGTGCTTCTTCAGCAGGGATGATAAGCGCAGAAACGAATTTTCGTTTTTCACCAATCACCATCATCTGTTCAATTAAGAAGTCTTCTTTAAATTTATTTTCGATTGGCGCAGGAGCTACGTATTTACCTCCTGATGTTTTAAGCAGTTCTTTCTTTCTATCGGTAATTTTCAAAAACTCTTTACCTCCAGGTCCTTTCACTATTTTACCAATATCACCTGTGCAGAACCAAGTAGTGCCGTCTATATCTTTCATGACCTTAGCTGTAGCATCTGGTTTATTGTAATAGCCCATCATAATATTAGGTCCTTTAGCTAATATTTCTCCTTCACCTTCTTTGTATTCACCATCACTAGCATCAATCATAATATCTACATGGCTTAATACAGGTCCAACCGTTCCAAGCATTGCTCCACCTGCTTCGTAGGTGTTGATGGTAAGACCTGGCGAAGTTTCTGTCAAACCATAACCTTCTCTAATAGGGATACCTGCCGCAGAAAATACTTTTGCCATTTTTACAGGACAAGGAGCAGCACCGGTTAAAATTCCTTTTACATTGCCGCCAAGAGCTTCTCGCCATTTACTAAAAATTAGCTTGTCAGCAATACTTCTTTTGAAGCCATTCATGCCTGAGTACGATTTTCCGTACTCAAAATCTTCTGTTAAGCTCAAAGCCCAAAAGAATAACTTCTTTTTAGTACCTGTAAGTGCTAGACCTTTATTATAAATTTTTTCGTATACCTTTTCGAGTAAACGCGGAACAGTAGTAAAGAAATGTGGTTTTACATTTTGTAAATCGCCTGTTTCACCACCAAGATTGTCAGTTCCTGTAAAATTGATACTCACTCCATTGTATATGTATGCATACAAAGCAGAACGTTCGAAAATATGACAAATGGGTAAAAAACTCAAACATTTGTGTCCTTTTCCAACAGGTAGCAACTCTGATACCCCCGTCACAGTACTTACAATATTTTTGTGTGACAACATTACACCTTTAGGATTTCCTGTAGTACCTGATGTATAAATAATAGTTGCCATGTCATCTTCTTTGATACCAGCCATTATTGCTTGTGGCTCTTCCATTGTACCTTCAACAAAGATATCTTCCCAATACTTTCGACCATCTTGGCGGTCGAGGGTATAAATATCTTCTAGGGTAGCAATATTAGGCTTTGCACGATTCACCTTATCATACAAGTCATCTTTGCCGACGAAAGCAAGCTTTACAGCCGAGTCATTAAAGATATATTCGTATTCGCCCGGACTAATTGTTGGATATACGGGTACATTAATAGCTCCTACCTGCATGATAGCCAAATCCATAACAACCCATTCAGGGCGATTCTTATAAGCGATAAGTGCTATTTTATCGCCAGGTTTTACACCTAATTTTAATAAACCTAAACTGGCTTTATTGGCCATTTCGATCACTTGATCGGTACTGTAGTAAACCCATTTACCATTTACTTGGTGTCCGACTGATTTTTCAAGTGGGCAATTCTTTTTTTGATACTGAATGTATTCGAAAATTCTAGTTAGTTCCATGTTTTATTTTGTGAATTCAGGGAGATAAGTAATATTATAGCGAATTTAAATGTTTTTTTTGCAAATATTGCGTATTCAGGCTGTAGATTTTATAAAAAAAAGCATAAATCTTCAAATAGACTTGATATATTTGCAGAACTCTTATATACGAGACTTATAAATTATACTTTTAGCAATATTGCTACTATGAGAAACCATTAAACAGCAGGATCTAAAAATGCCTATCATTTTGAATATAGAAACATCAACCGATGTATGCTCCATCTGTGTGAGTAACGGTCTTGAGGTGCTTGCAATTCGTGAAACAGATGAATCTTATGTACACGCCAGTAAGGTTACTGTATTCATTCAGGAATGTCTTTCCGAAGCTAATTTAACATTAATAGATATAGATGCAGTAGCACTTAGTAAAGGACCAGGTTCTTATACTGCGTTGCGTATTGGTGCTTCTACTGCTAAAGGTATTTGTTATGCACTTGATAAGCCACTAATAGCAATCGATACTTTACAATCGCTTGCCTTGGCTAGTCGTGATAAAGAACAAAATGAAGGAGCTATTTATTGTCCGATGATTGATGCGCGTAGAATGGAGGTCTATACAGCTCTTTTTGATGCTTCTAATGCACTTATCCAACAAACAAATGCCTTAATTGTAGATAAAAGTGCTTTTGGGCAGTATTTTAGTAAGAAACAAGATATTATATTTTCGGGAAATGGGGCTGATAAATGCAAAACCGTTTTGCAATCTTCAAACGCTCATTTTAGTTCCGTTCTATGTTCAGCTACAAACCTTATTCCTTTAGCTATAATGGCTTATGAAAAAACAGATTTTGAGGACATGGCTTATTTTTCTCCAGACTATCATAAACCTCCAAATATAACAACACCAAAGAAGGTATTATGATTTTCTATACATAGACATAAGTTTTTATTGTATGAATAAATTTTTATTTTTGCCTAATAACCAATAACTTTATACCTTAAGACTAATTTTAATGTTTTATTTTGGTATAGTTTTGGTTTACTATGAGACTGTAATTAATTAATTAAAAATACTATAATATGAGAAAGCAAAAAAGCGAAACAGTTGTTTTGAAGAAGGGAAAAAAAGACATTCATCTTGACTACGCCGAATTAAGAAAAGCAGTATTAGTTTTACGTGCTGTTAATCACAAACTTCGTCAGAGTATCATCGACTTATTGGAGGAAAATGAGCGTATGACTGTTACTGATATTTACATCAAGTTACGTTTAGAACAATCTGTTGCATCTCAGCACTTAGCAATTTTGCGTAGAGCTGGTGTAGTAGCAACTGAACGTCAAGGTAAGTTTATTTACTACTCTTTAGATCAAGATCGTCTTTCACAAATATCTCGATTAGTAGAGGAATTAGCTGCATAAGCTAAACTCTTCTGCTAAAGTGCTTTCTTAATAGAAGTGCTGGAGTTATTGATTCGAAAGATCAACTAAATTACACTCTATTTTTTATTCCAAAGAACCAATTCTTATTGGAAGCCAAAAATGCTGCAAATCAACAATTTGCAGCATTTTTTTTGTGCGTTCTTTGGTAGAGATAAATAAAAAACGCATATTTGCTATGTAAATTAATTCATTTCCACAATAAAACCACCGAAATCTATGAGAAAGGCTAAGGTAAACATCAACAATGAAAAACTTCAGGAGTCAGCCGAAATTCTCAGGGCGTTGGCACATCCACTCCGGATGCAGATACTTGAGTTCATTGATAAACACAAAACGATCAATGTAAACAAGATCTACAATACGCTTAAGTTAGAACAGTCCATTACGTCACAACATTTGAGAATTCTGCGCATGGCAGGTCTCGTAGTCACACATAGAGAAGGGAAATTTATACACTATAGTGTCGATTACGGTAAAGTAACCAACGTACTCAAAGCCGTTGATTCTTTTTTAGAAGCTGAATAGATTTTTTATTGTTGGAATGCTACAAAAAGGGGCGATACTTAACGTATCGCCCCTTTTTTCTTTTCGTTTTGTTTTTTACAAACAATTTATTTACACTTCTTTATCTGGATTAATCGTATCGCCTTTTTTATCTACAGTATCTTCTGTTGGCGTTTCGATAATTGAATCTTTTGAAGCTGTGTCTATAGTAGCTATAGGCTCCATTTCTTCCTTCGAAACTTCTGTTTGATCTTCATCCAATGATTTGAAAAAATTACGTTGAAAAAGAATAATACTCAGCACGCCTACTGTGATAGAGACATCAGCTATATTAAATACTGGTCTAAAGAAAAGGTACGGCTCACCACTCCAAAAAGGGAACCATTCGGGGAAGTAACCTCTAAACATCGGGAAGTAAAGCATATCGACTACTTTCCCGTGTAAAAAGCTTGCATAACCACCAGCTTCAGGAAATAATTCGGCTACTCCGCCATGATAATGAGAAGCAGAAAAGAACATCCCATAAAAGGCACTATCTAGTATATTACCTAAAGCTCCAGCTAAGATAAGACCAAAACTTAATAGCAAGCCCATAGAGGCTTTCAGGTCTATTAGTTTTTTGATATAATAGGAGAGGAAGACTACTGCAATAATACGAAAGAGACTTAAAGCCAGTTTACCATAACTACCTTCGAGAGAAATACCGAAAGCCATTCCATTGTTTTCTACAAAATGAATTCTAGCCCAGTCTAAACCAAACATACGGATTTCTTCTCCATATTCCATTGTTGTTTTCACCCAAATCTTTGAAGATTGATCTAGGATTAAAACTAGCAAAATTAATCCGATGACCTTTAATGCTCGTCCCAAGTTAATTGATGTTATGTAAGACAAATTGCCGAGAAGTCAATAATTTAGTTCATCAAACCCTTAGCCTGCCTTTTAGTTAAAAAAATAGTGATTATACTTAAAGTGCTAGTATAATCACTATTGAAGTTCTTTTGGAGTAAATGCGTTTATTTCTGCTGCTGTTTCGCAGCAATACTCAATGTAGCATGTGGTACTGCACGTAAACGTTGCTTAGAGATTAGTTTACCAGATTCTCTGCAAACGCCATACACTTTGTTCTTGATGCGAAGATTCGCATTTTCAAGATATTGTATATGTTTTTTTAATCGCGCTGCAAGGGCTGTTAAACGCTCATTCTCGGCTGTTCCGATTCCATCATCAAGACCTTTAATCTTTGAGTCTGGATTATCAGCCATATCAGATAGCTGCGTTAAGCAAAAATCTAATTGTTCTTGCGCTTCTAAAATCTTAGCGTCAATAATCTCTTTGAATTCCTCTAACTCATCATCATTGTACCGGGTTTTTAATTTATTCTGACCCATAGTTACCAAATTTATGTTTGTTTAAAAATCAGATGACCTAACAGTTATTAATTGTTTAAAGTTGTAGAGTATAGAATCGTTTAAAATCCTAAAGAAGTGCAAAATTAACGATTTTAAGAGTAAAACAAAAGTAACCACACTCTTTTAGAAATAAACAATTATCTCGTATATATATAATAACCTAACAAACAATAGATTAAGTATTTATCAAAAACTATTACTTTAACTCTTTTTCTCTACTTATTATCTACAAAACTCTAAAACACTTTGATCATTTGCCATTTCTACTCCTAAATTTCTAGCATATGAATAATCTATACATGCACCTTCCTGATCTCCTTTTAACCGTTTTGCTGTACCTCTATTGAAAATAGCTACTCGATAAGTAGCATCTAAAGTGAGCGTTGTATTAAAATCACTAATAGCTTGATCATATTCTGCTCCAAATAAGTAGGCTCTACCTCTATGATAATAGGCCTGTGCCTGATCTTTTAAGCCCAAGCCTAAAGCCATATTGATATCTTGAATAGAACCGCCAAAATTTTCAATTTCACATTTTAATATACCTCTTTGAAAATATAATTCGGGATTATTAGAATCTAAAAGGATCGCCTTATTATAAGTCAAGATGGCATTATCATATTCTTCCATTTCGATATATCGAAGAGCATTGTATTCATAATCTATAACGGCTGTATTTTTTGCTAATGTATTAGCTCCTTTTTCTTGATATATAGGAACTACTGTATTATAAGCAGATGGTTGCGTCTCAGCGCTTGCCATTAGCTGATGATCAACTAAGTTAGCCGCCCAATTTGCATTATATTCAGAAGGTACTGAACTGCTTCTAGCATCTACAGGTTTATCTTTTTCTAATAGTTCTAAACACTCATTCAAGCGGTCTTTAGCAATAGTAAAATCGGGATTGATCTCTAGGGCTTTTTCTAAGTCTACAATAGCTCCTTCGTAATCTTCTAATTTAAATTTTGTTAGTCCTCTATAACCAAAAGCATCTGAGAAGTCTGGTTTTAACTCTAAAGCCAAGGTATAATCTTCTAGCGCTAGTGTATATTCTTCTATAACCTCTCTAGCTCTAGCTCTATGGAAAAAAGTTTGCGGATTAGAATTATCTAAGTCTAGAGCTTTGTTCAAGTTCTCTATGGCTTCTTGAGGTTTTTGCTGTCTAAGTTTGGCCTCACCAATACAAGCATAAGCATCAGCATTTTTGTAATCAAGAATAGATGCTTCTGTGCAATCTATCAAAGCATTTTCGTATGATCCTAATTCAATTTGTAAAACACCTTTATTTGTCAGAATACTGCTATGAGGTTGAATGTGTTGAGCTTTATCATAATCGCGAATAGCTTCTTCGTGTCGATCTATTTTAGCGTAAGCATTCGCTCTATTATTGTAGATTAGTTCATCATTGCTTACACTTTTTAGAGCTGCATTATAGTATTGAATAGCATCCTCAAACTGATTAAGTGAGAAATAAACATCTCCGATATTGCTAAGTGCCTCACTATCATTTGGAGCATCTCCTAATACCGTATTAAAGTCTACTAAAGCTTCATCGAAACGCTGAAGTCTGCTATAGGCTATGCCACGATTGATTAACATATTGGCTGAAGGGTTTGCAGCAATAATTTTATTGTAATCGGCTAAAGCATCTTCGTGCCTACCTAATAAAAAATTGGTGTTACCGCGATATTCATAAGCGATAATATCGTTGGGGTCAAGTGTTATAACTTGATTAAAATTTAACAAGGCCTTATTATACTTTTCTAATTTGTAATAAGCAAAGCCTCTATTAAATAAAGCTGTAGCATAAGTACTATTGATGTGAATTGCTTCGGTATAGTAATCGGCAGCGTTATGGAAGTCTCCTGCTTCAAAAAAATCATTTCCTTTGTTGAAAAAAGCTTCGGCAGAAGCCTGTCCGATAAGTTGGTTTTGAAAAAATAAACAAAAGAATAGTACGCTTAAAAAAATATTCATTCTTAGTTTCATGACAATTCGGTATTGTTTTTTGAAGAAAATAGTTGATATCTCTCTGCTTGTGTTGTTTCCTCTTCAAAAAACTTAGGTCAGTTTTTGATTTTCGAAAGCTAGAAAAACAAAGACATATAAAATGATATTGTAATATATTTCTGCAAATTGTTTGCCAACTTTAGTTTACACTTTTTTATATACGAATGTGTCATTCAATCAACATCAGCTTTTTAAGAATGTTAAAATAATCTATCTGAATGTGTATTAAACATTAAAGATTAACAGTATTTGGCATTAATATTGAATTTATGAGCTATATAAAACATACTATAATTTTTGACAACTTTCCATAATACTTAACCTCCAAAGAGCCTATAAAAGGCCGCACTATTAACGAAACATACTACTTGTTTGGATATTTCAAACAGCTATCTAGAGACTTGCTATGAGAAAACACTTAGCGAGTTCATTGGATTCAAAATAGGCTACTGAGTAGTCATTTTTATCAACCAATGAATTACATCAATAGGCTCGTTCCCCCCCGAACGAGAACTTCACATTGAAGGTGGTTTATTGGTAATTTTTACACTTTGGCTTCGTAATGCGTAACGTATGCAGCTTTTGTATACATTGGGCATATACAGCTCTAAAATTACCATCATGAGAAAACAACAGTTATTCCCAATTGTACTTGTATTTTTGTTTATTGTCACTGCTGCATTTGATAATAAACCTGCTCCATCTAGTTATATAAAAAAATACAGCGTTATCGCTATACGAGAAATGGAACGTAGTGGTATTCCTGCTAGTATTACCATTGCTCAAGGGATTCATGAATCCTCGTGGGGCATTGGCGAACTGGCCACTAATTCAAATAATCATTTTGGTATAAAGTGCAAAAAAAATTGGCAAGGTGGTTCCTATTATAAGGAAGATGATGACTACGACACACAAGGTAATTTACAAAAATCTTGTTTCCGTTCTTATGGAAGTGTTATTGATTCGTATATGGATCATACTGATTTTTTGATGAACAATAAACGTTATCAGCCATTATTCGAATTGAGTTCAGATGATTATGAAGCTTGGGCACATGGTTTGAAAAAATGTGGTTATGCTACTGATCCTAATTATGGACATAAGCTTATAGAAACAATAAAAAAATACAACTTACATATTTTTGATGGAATGACTTCTGAAGACTTCGATACTAGAGTAAAACCGATTGTTGGACGACCAGCATTGCGACCAAATGCAAAAGAAATAGTTGCACCTCCAGTATTTGTAATTCCTGAAGATTATGTACCACCAAGTATAAGAAATACCGAAACACTAGAAAGACAAAATACTGCAATACAAGAAGAGGCCATCCCAGAGCCAATACAAAACCCAGCTACCCAATTGTTAAATGAGCCTGTTGTTACACAAGAAGAAAATGACGACAATGTTATAATTACAGATGCGTTATACGAGATTGAAGGGGACAATATTAGTACTACTAATGTTCCTAAATTGGACCGTACGGATGAAGTAAATATAAATTCTGGTATTCAGATACCACCTTCTCCGCCTGCAAAACAGCCAATTCGTAAAATAGAAAATAGACAAGCTATTATACCTGTAAAAACGAAAGATGGCAATGGAATGGTGCAGCTAAGCCGAAAACCAAAAGCTAGAGGAGGTCTTCGTCGATAGGGATAATCACGCTCAAAGATTTATATTTGCTTCAATTAGAGAAGGTAGTAAGCGTTGCTTACTACCTTCCATATTTTTAAAGTCTATTTGTGAGTACTACTTATCAACTCTACGTCGGTTTATTTTCTTTATCGTCAGTAGTTTTTTCACGTTTTTCTACGGGATTAGAATGCATCTCTTCATGGTTTCTTTTGTTTCGTGCAATATCTACTGCTAAAAATAATGCTTGTCGGAATGAGGCAGGATCAGCTTGGTTTTGACCAGCAATATCATATGCCGTGCCATGGTCAGGTGAGGTTCTAACGATAGGCAAACCTGCTGTATAGTTCACACCTGATCCAAAAGAAAGTGATTTAAATGGAATCAATCCTTGATCATGATACATCGCCAATATTCCATCAAACTTTTTATATTCTCCTGAACCAAAAAAGCCATCCGCTGAATAAGGTCCCATTACAATCATCCCTTTTTTCTTTGATTCTATAATTAATGGCCGAATAATTTTTTCTTCTTCTTCGCCAATTACACCTTCATCCCCAGCATGTGGATTTAGCCCTAATATAGCAATCATTGGTCGCTCTTTTCCAAAATCTACTTTAAGCGATTTATTAAAAATATGAAGCTTTTCAAGTATCCTCTTTTTCGTAACCGCATTTGCAACATCTCGAATAGGTAAGTGGTTCGTTACAAGACCAACTCGTAAATCTTCATTTACCATCATCATCAGACTTTCTTTGGTCTCAAATTCTTTTGTCAAATACTCAGTATGACCAGGGTAAGGAAAATTGGCAAGCTGCATTGCTTTCTTATTAATCGGTGCCGTAACGAGTGCATCAATCAAGCCTTTTTTAAGATCGCTTACTGCCCTATCTAGTGAGATATAAGCGTACTTTCCTCCATCTTCCGACAATTGCCCGATAGTGATATTTACGTTTTCGTCCCAACAGTTCAAGATATTAACTTTGTTTGGGTTTAAACGTTCGGCAGATTTTATTGACTGGAACTGAAAATCTTCTAAGCCTACTATATTTTTGTGGTAAGAGATTACTTTTGAAGAACCATAAATAACAGGAATAAAATTTATGAATGTTTGGGGGTTATTAAGTGTTTTTAAAATTACTTCTAAACCCACTCCATTTATATCGCCAACACTTATTCCTACTCTAATTTTTTTTGTTTTTTCCTTATCCATTCTTCTTTTTATGTTAATTGAGAAGTGTATAATCTATAAACTACAATTATCGGCTGTTTAATAATTTTGTAAAAAATTAAATAACAACCGAACACCTACCCCTGTTCCTTCTTTGGTACGGTAGGCATCTGCTTTTTGTAAGTAAGCAGGACCAGCAATATCAAAATGCAACCAAGGGTAGCTTGTAAAGTGTTCCAAAAATTTTCCTGCTGTAATCATACCTGCAGTAGGTCCGCCTAGATTTTTAATATCTGCGATATTCGATTTTAATTGTTCTCCATATTCTCTCCACAACGGAAATTCAACTAAGCGCTCATAAACACAATAACCAGACGTTTCTATTTTTTCTTTAATCTCATCATCAGCCGTTCCCATAAAACAAATTGCCTCTGGGCCTGTAGCTCGTACTGCTGATCCTGTAAGTGTAGCAAAGTCTAAAACCAATTCTGGTTTATACTTTTTGGCATAATGTAAAGCATCTGCAAGTACTAGCCTCCCTTCTGCATCTGTATTTAATACCTCAACCGTCGTACCGTCAAACATTGTTATCACATCACCTGGTGCATAAGCATCCTTCCCTGGTCGGTTATCTGTTGCTGGTACTAAAGCCACAATATGTAAAGGTAGTTTTGCTTTTGCAGCAGCAGCAATTGTTCCTACTACAGTGGCAGCCCCCGCCATATCAGACTTCATAAAGTCCATTGAATGTGCTGTAGGTTTTAGACTCAATCCTCCCGTATCATATACAATACCTTTCCCTACAAGTACAATAGGTTTTTTGTTTTTGGCTTTAGCAGGTTTCCATTCTAATATATTGAATGTAGGTGGTGTTTCGCTTCCTCTATTTACCGCAATGACACCTCCCATTTTTAAGGCCTCTATTTTTTTCTTATTCAAGACCTTTACAGAAAACCCAAATTCTTTACCAATTGCCCTAATTTCTTCACTTAGCTGCATGGCCGAAAGAAAAGACTGTGGTTCGTTTACTAAATCCCTAGCCTTACATGTCGCAGTTGTTACCGTTTGCAAGGTTTCTATTTCTTTTTTAGGAAGGGTTTTAGTCGAAATTTTTATTTCTTTTAGTTTATGCTCTTTCTCTTTTTTATCATTAAAATATTTCAAAAATTGATAGTTCCCCAATACCATTCCCTCTAAGTATTCTAAAGATCGATTAAGATTACTTTCGTTTCTCAAAAAAATAGACGGAACCTTATAATGAGCAAGAAGTGATAATATTTCGTAGCCAGCTAATCGAGCATCTTCTTTGTCATTATATTCATTTGAACTATTTTTTAGGAACTGAATGACAACAATTTTTTTATTTTGGGGTAAAAAGATATACGGAATATCTTTTTGGGCAGCATCCTTTACAATTTGTATTTCAGAAGCCGTTAAAATGCCGCTTGCCCATTCAAAGCTTGATTTATCTGCTAGAATTATAAGGTTATCATTACCTTTGCTAGAACTTGTCACCGTAATCTTGGTATTCATCAATAGTATTTAAGATCCAAAAGAGGCTTTTTAAAGAAATTGACCGCAAAGATAAGTAAATAACTTGATATTAATATTTTGCTATCAATCAAGGGCTTGAATATTATTTCATTATGGACTATACTTAAACCAAAATGGTTTTTGGGTTACTAAAAGTTAAAAGCTACTGACTATCAGACTATAGCTAATAATGATGATCCTTAAACCGAACACTGGTAGATATGACAACTAGAGTTTCTTCTTAGTAACGAACAAAAAGATGTTCGTCATTCTTAAATAAAACTTATGATTCTAGATGAATCAAAACACAGAAACCTAATAGTTTTCAAGGTTCTTTGAGAAATTATAGCGTTATAGAATCATAAGCAACATGTAGAAGTTATTTTTTGATCGTTAAGTGCTTGGACAGAAATAAATTACTTTTTTGACCGAGTAGATTTTTGAATTAAAACGAGGCATTTTTTGAGAGAATCCTCTTTGGATTGTCGATAAAAATAACGATGGATATGGTTAAAATTAGACTACAAAAAATAAAAGTTAATTTGTTTACAATGTACTAAGTAGCTCACGAATAGCGAATAATTAATTCGGTAAATTTTAGATCGAAGTAATCGTCGTGAGGTACTCATTTTAGGTAATATGCTATAAAATTTAAATTTTTGAAAGCAAAAAAATCTTTTGGTCAACATTTTTTAGGAGATGAAAAAATCGCTGAGGATATCGCTAATAGTTTATCCTTTTCTGATTATGACAAAATAGTAGAAGTTGGCCCTGGTAGAGGTATGCTAACGAAGTATTTATTAGACAAAAAAGCAGAGTTAATTGTCATAGAAGCTGATCGTGACATGGTTATGCATATTCAAAAACATTATCCTGCATTACGACAACAAATTGTAAGTGCCGATTTTTTGAAAGTTGACTTATCCATGTTTTGGAGAGAAACACCTTTTGGCTTGATTGGAAATTTTCCTTATAATATATCTACACAGATCTTATTCAAGATGCTTGACTACAAAGCGATAATACCTGAAATGGTTGGAATGTTTCAGAAAGAGGTAGCCGAACGAGTCGTATCCAAAGAAGGTACTAAGGTATATGGTGTTATCAGTGTTTTGATACAGGCCTACTATGATGGAGAATATTTGTTTACTGTCGAACCAGAATCTTTTATTCCTCCACCTAAAGTTCGTTCTGCTGTCATTCGGCTAACAAGAAAAGCAAACCAAGATTTGGGTTGCGATTACAAATTATTTCGAAGAGTTGTCAAACAAGCATTTAGCCAACGGCGCAAAATGCTTCGCAATACGATGAAGGCCTTTATCAAAGATGATCCATTACTTGATGAGGATTTTTTCAAACAGCGTCCTGAACAAATTTCAGTAGCAGATTATATTGATTTGACCAATAAGATTGAAAAACGAATTACTAATAATTGAACTAAAACTAACGATTTTTGATTATAGACTTGTAGACATTGTCTTCAACGATTTTTAATAAATTTTTAATTATGAGATTAGAAGAAAAAATTAATGCAGACCTCAAAACAGCAATGAAAGCAAAAGACCAAATTTCTTTGCGTGGTATTCGTGCCATTAAGTCAGCAATCATATTAGCTAAGACTGATGGAAGTGGAGCTGACCTAAATGAAGAAAAAGAAATTAAGATGCTCCAAAAACTAGTTAAACAACGTCAAGATTCTCTCGACATTTATATCAAACAAGATAGAGAAGATTTGGCTAAGGTAGAACGAGAAGAAATTGCTGTTATCGAAAAATATTTACCAGCACAATTAGACCCTGCTGCTCTAGAAGTCGTGCTAAAAAAGATCATCGAACAAACAGGTGCAAGCTCTATGCGTGACATGGGTAAGGTGATGGGTATGGCCAGCAAAGAATTGGCTGGAAAAGCCGACGGAAAATCTATTTCTACAATGGTGAAACAACTATTGGCTTAAGTTTTCTGCCTTTTAAGCAAAATAGAGGATATAGTGGTTCGCTACTATATCTTCTATTCTACATCTTCTAAAGCTTCAAAAATATCATCTAATTCATCAAAAGATTTGAACCCTACTTTTTCTTCGGCTCCCCCTGCCAAACTAATTCCATAAGGTTTTACTTCATCTATCAATACATCCATTTCCTTTGGATCAAAATGTATGCTGAGAATAATTTTATTATTGGTACAAAGTTCTGCTAAATATTTTCGATGAATAGCATTCAATTCAGAATAGCTAATCCCGTTTTTATCAAAATTGAGTATAAAATACTTAACAAATGGTGCAAAGACGGCAAGTATTTTGGGAAGGTTTTCTACTGCTACTAAATCTTCTACTACAACTTCTTTAAAAATCGAAATACCTTCCAAGTCTTTTACTAGATCAAGTCCTGCTAGCATACCTACTTGTATGGCATCTAAATTTAATGCTTTAACTATTTCTTTAATTTCTTCGGCATTTTGAATACCAAATTCCCCTACAATTTTGGGACCTTCTACCCATTCTTTAATCGCTTTTACAGACGCTAGAGGAGCTTCATTTAGATCAAAACCTAACCAATCTACACCCCAGGCAGCAAAATAACGAGCATCTGTTAAATTGTGAATTTGACTTGCTTTTGTTGGTAATTTTAGCATATCTTATAAGATAATTTGACTTTTGTTTATTTTTTTAAAATTTAATTTTTCGGCTGGGAACTAAAACAATTGTTTTTTCGTTCTATTCTACACCACTCAAAACTTACAACCAAGACACATTTAGTTATGTGTTATAGTACAATTTTAACCTAATTCTTACTACAACACCTATATTTTGATAAGGAATAGGTAAAATATATCCATTGTTGGATAATCTATTTGCTGATCCTTTTACAATTCACAAACCAAACTGTCGTCCACAAAAGTAATTATTTTTGGCAGATAGCGTTTAATCTTATAAACGAACAGCCATGAGTAAAAACAATTACTATCAACAAGTTTACGACGTAACTAAAAAAATTCCGCTTGGACGCATTAGCACATATGGAGCTATTGCTAACTATCTCGAACTTGGTTCGGCACGAATGGTGGGTTGGGCACTCAATAAAAGTTTTTCAGAAAATGGAGTACCTGCACACCGAGTTGTCAATCGTAAAGGAGAACTAAGTGGACGTATTCATTTTCCTTCACCAACAATGATGCAAGAATTATTGGAAAATGAAGGCATACATGTAGAAAACCATAAAGTGCAGTTTTTCAAAGATATTTTTTGGGACCCTGCAGAAGAGTTGTAAAAAATAAAGGCTTACTACCAGAGCCCATGAATATTATCAAGCCTCATATTATCTATAGGTAATATGTACAAAGAAAAAGGAGAGTATTATGAGACCATACAGCATTTGTATTCTGATAGGCATTTTTCTTCTATTAATCGGAACAAGTTCAACAGATACCGAAATTATCTATTGGACAGAAGATTATAAATTAACTTGGGAAGACTTCGAAGGAAGCCCTCGTTTTGAGTATCAAACAATTTCAGCCATTACCTCCTCTGGTATCGTGCATTACAAAGGTTGTAATGATGGTCAAATCATTTATAAAATTCAAGCTTATTTTGAAAAAAATGAATCTTGGGTAAAAAACGAAGCTCGTACAGACCATCATCTTATTCACGAACAAATACACTTTGACATTACCGAGTTACATGCTAGAAAATTAAGAAAAGCACTTGCAGATCGTAGTTTTAAATGTGGAGAAGAAGAGGCTTTTGAAGAGTTTGTGAGCAACTTTATTAATAACTGGCAAAATGACCAACAGGCTTATGATATATTGACCTATCATAGTATGGATAAAAAAGCGCAAAAAGAATGGTATTATAAAGTTGCAATGGAACTATCTCTATTAGACAACTATAAGTAACGGTCAAATAATAACTTCCCGATTTGTGGCTGGTATTTTCGAGTTAATACATCGTCGAAAATACTCGCAATAGCTAGGCTATTACTGCGTTTTAACAGCACTCTTTGTGCCACTGGCACAAGCTTTCGCTAATTCGTCTAAACTCAAAAATCCTATAGCCAAAACACGGAACTTATTTTTCGACCGTTACTAAGTAAGTTCTAAAAAAAACAAATACAAACATTACACCAATTCAAATTAATAAA
>JAHDIP010000112.1:0-3186 GCA_020630735.1 Saprospiraceae bacterium
TACGAATAACGGAGGAAGTTATTTTAAAATAGTATATAATTTTTTACTACAACATATTATTATTTTTTGTAACTTGTATAGATTTTATTTCAAAAACCGAAATTTTATTACCATGAAACATCACAATGCTTTTACAGGCTACTGCCTATCGTATCTATTCTATCAAAAATCTATTCCTATTAGCTCGCTCTTTTATTAAAAACAAAAAAATACATTAAATAAAAATATGTAAAAAACTTGCGTCTTTGGCAGCGATTTAATCGAATGTTTAGTTATGGATGTATACAAACTCACATTTATAACCTGTCCGAATAAGTTACTAGAAAATTATTAAAACGTAAGTATTTACCTTACTAGACAAGACGATCTAGTATGTCAAAATACCTGTACCCTATTGAAAAAATTCTTGAAACCCGATTATATTTTTTTTGAATTCTGAGAACCGATTTTTTTTAATTAACTCATATTAAAATACTTGATCAATAAAAATATTATTGACCAAGATACACAACAAAAACCGATTACACTATGCTTAAGAATACCTCCCTACACCTCGTGGGCATTCTTTGCCTATTTTTTACATCCTTACAAGCTCAAGTAGAATTAATAAAAGATATCGTACCTGGTCGAACAGGTTCTGAAGTTAGTATTGTTGGACAAACCAATTCCAAAGTTTACTTTACAGCTATTACCCCTGCCGAAGGTCTCGAACTTTGGACTACAGACGGCACTACTGCTGGTACTTTTTTGTTAAAGGATATTAACCCTGGTACTGCAAATGCCTTTAATGGCTCTCGTCTTTTTTCGGGAATCGCCGTTGGCAATTTATTTTATTTTGCAGCTGACAATGGAACTACTGGTTATGAATTGTGGCGAACAGATGGTACTACGGCTGGCACTTTTTTACTAAAAGATATTTATGACGGATTCCTTGAGTCTATAAGTTATAGCTATAACTCTTTTCATGTAATGGGAGACAAGTTGCTCTTTCCTGCAACTGACGCTGGTACAGCTAATGAACTGTGGATAACAGATGGTACTACTGCTGGCACACAACGTGTAAAAGATATCAACGGAGGTATTCCATCTGCTTACCCAAGACATTTTGCTTCTGCTAATGGTTATACTTTCTTTAGAGCTAACGACCTTTTTAGTAGCTTTCCTACTAACTATGAACTTTGGAAAACTGATGGCACCTCTGAAGGTACAACTAAAGTCAAAGAAATCAATCCATCAGGAAATGCCGATGTCAGACAATTAAAAGTACTCAATAATCAGGTTTACTTTTTGGCAGAAGATGGTACTGGTGGTATAAAATTATGGAAAAGTGATGGCACAGAAAATGGAACGGTTGCCGTTTCTACAGTATTTGGAAATAACTACGAATCACCTTACATGGTTTCCACAACGAATAAACTATATTATGGTCTAAACTTTGGCGCTTTATATATGAGTAATGGTAATAGTGAATTTATGCCTGTCCCTAATTCCGATCAATTTAATTTTAATTATATCCAAGAAGTAATTGGCGATGAAGTTTATTTTTACGCAGATGGGACTAACGGGATTACAGGTTTATGGAAGACAGATGGCATAAATACCATTCAACTCAATGCTACCTCTTCGCAAACATACACACAGTATGATCAATTTCTTCAAATAGGTTCAACACTTTATACTTCATATAATGATATCGAATTAGGTGATGAGTTGGCAATAAGTGATGGTTCTCCAAATAGCTTGATGGTAAATGATATTGTTACAGGAAGTCAATCTAGTTTACCTGCTGCCTTTATTGAGTGTGATTCAAAACTTCATTTTGCTGCGGGCAATGAAAATATTCTTGCCAACGACAATATACATGCATGGCAACTTTGGGAAAGTAACGGAACAAGCAATGGTACTTTCCAACTCTCTAATGTTTGGTTAGCTAGTTATGAGTTTTTCAATCCAAACTTTCAATTATTAGGGTTTGATTTCCCAAGGTTTGAAATTTATAAATTAGGAAATGAGTTAATTTTTTCTGGATATGATCCCCTACACGGATTTGAGTTATGGAAATATTCACCGAATAGTGAGCTAACAGTTACACTATTTAACAATGGGTCATTGGGGTGTTATAATGACGACACTGGTGAAATTTCTGCAATTGTGAGCGGAGGTGTAGGGGATTATTCTTTTGCTTGGAGTGATGCACAACTAGACCAATATGGATGGAACCCTAAAAATGTTTCGCCAGGTGTTTACTCCCTTACTGTTACCGATAATAATGGTTTGACCGCAACAGAATCAATTACTGTAGATAGCCCACAGGCACCGACAATTACAATTAATACAACAGAAGCAACACCTGAAAATTCAGATGGTACTGCATCTGTAACAGTAGTCGGCACTGCTACTCCATATAGTTTTGCTTGGAGTACTGACCCCATACAAACAGACGACACAGCAATAGACTTAGCTGCGGGAACGTATACAGTCACTATCACTGATGCTAATGGCTGTACAAGTGTAGAAACAGCAGTAGTTGAGGAAGAAGAAATTATTTTGACTCCTTGTGAAGACATCCAATTCTCAGACGAGTTTGAAGGCTCAGACTTGAATACTAATTGGTCATTTAACTCTCCTCCATTCGCCAATTATACAGCTACGCTTACTGGTAGTGGTCAATTGGATATAGATGGAGATCCATTTCAAGAACCTCCATTTTCAGAAAGCATCCCATCATTAGTTCAAGTCTTAGATCCCAACGATGAAAACTGGACAGTAGAAACTAAAGTTGATCTAAATACTGAAAATAATGGTTTGACAAAAGCTGGTGGTATTTGTATGGGACAACTATTTGATGGTTCTATTTTCACATCAGAAATTATGTCTATAAAATGGGAAGAGTATAATAGTTCTTTTTACATAAATGTATTACAGAATTCATTTCCCGTCATTAATGAAGATGTTGCTTATTTAAGAGTAGAACGAAATGGAAACATACTTACTTTTTCTTACAAAACAGCATCAACTGACTGGCAAATCTTAGCAACAGAAGTAGATTCTTATTTATTAGACCTTGATCGAATTGGTTTGTTTGGATACTCTAATTACTTAAATGTTTTAACAAGTGACATAAACCTTCGCCAAGCTGGACCAAATTCTATTTACTTTGACTACTTCCGTTTTGAAGAATGTGAA
>JAHDIP010000112.1:3286-19138 GCA_020630735.1 Saprospiraceae bacterium
TTCCGTTTTGAAGAATGTGAAGATGGCTGTCAACCGTCTACCTCTGACAACTTAATTGTCAATCCAAGTGCAGAACTTCCTCCTATGGAAAATGGTTGGACATCGCCTAATGGTATCAACTGGCAACAGCGAAGTACTGACCCTACCCCACTAGATGGAACAGCTTACTTTTTTGCTGGTGATAATGATTTTGCTAGCCTACAACAAGATATCGATGTATCTATTTATAGTACTGATATTGATGCAAGTTTAGCAACATTCAGTTATAGTGCGTTTGTTCGGTCATTTGGACAAAACCCTCCCGATCTAGCACAAACGAATTTATTTTATCTCGATGCCAATGGCACAGTAATAGAACAATTTAATTCTTTGGAGTACGGTGATGGTAGCAATTGGGTAGAGGTACAAGATACTCGTATAGCCCCTGTTGGTACAAGAACAATAAGAGTAGAATTAAATTCTACAAGAAACTCAGGCGGAAATAACGATGGTTATTTTGACAACCTTAGCCTTACGGCAACGGTCAATTGTGAAACGGTAGACTGTTCGATTTTTTCTATCGAGACAATAGCACAAGATATAAGTTGTTCAACAGCAGCCGATGGTCTAGCTACAGTAACCACTACTGGTGGCACACCTCCATATACTTACCAATGGGATGATGCTAATATGCAAACGACTTCTATTATTGATAATCTTACGGCTGGCATTTATTCTGTCACGGTAACAGATGCAAATAATTGTACGGCTGAAGGTATTACCATTATTACCGAACCTGAACCACTTGCTATATCGCCTACAATTACTCCTGAAACGGTAGATTGTAATGGTAGTATTTCTATCGCTGTTACAGGTGGTACAGAAAGCTATTCTTATTTTTGGAGTAATGGTACTACTTCGCCTGACTTAACTAATCTTTGTGCTGGTGATTATGGTCTTACAGTTACCGACGAAAATGATTGCTCGATTAACACTATTATTACAGTAGAAGATGCTACAGTAGAATGCCCAAGTGTTTTAAATACAACGATAAATAGCATCAGCGATATGGACGTTACTATTTCTTGGGATGAAGTGTTTGAGTCTGTAGGATATTATTTCCGATACCGAGTGTTAGGCACCGACAATTGGATAGAATTTCCGCTTTCAACTCCAACAGTTGGTTTAAGTAATTTATTAGAAAATACAACCTACGAATACGAAATTCAAACCGTTTGTGTAGATGGAGCCTCTTGGTCAATGACCTTTACTTTCACAACCGACCCAGCACCAGTTGCCTGTCCTTACCCTACAAATATCCAAGCGACTGTTGTAAGTGGTAATGCCATAAAATTGACTTGGGATGCTGTTCCTGATTTTACAAAATATCGTGTACGAATTAGAATTCAAGGTTCTAATGAGCCTTGGGTAGAATTGAATGCTTTGATTAATTATAGAGTCATAACTGGCTTAATGCCTAATACCACTTATGAGTATCGTGTAAAAACGAATTGTACAAACGAAAACTCTATTTGGTCTCCTACTATGACAATTACAACAGGTACGAGCCTTTGTGATAATGCGACCAATATTATGGTCAGTGATATTTTGCACAATACTGCTACAGTTAGTTGGACAGCTACTGCTAATGATGTCAAGTATAAATTGAAGTATAAGCCTGCAGGTGGAGCTTGGACAACACTCACTCTATTTAATACTTCTATTACACTTACAGATTTATTACCAGAAACGGTTTATTACTTTAAACTCAAGACAAAATGTTCGGCAGATTGGTTGCCTTGGTCAACTCGTTATGATTTCATGACATTACCTGAAGTCATTACTCCAACATTAGAAGTAGCTATTCAAAGCTTCATCAGTCCATTATGTTATGCAGATGCCAATGGTTCTATTCAATTGAGTACAACTGGTGGCACACCGCCTTATACTTACGAATGGGACAATATGATGGCTTCGGGATCTAACCCTACAGGACTGACAGCAGGTACCTATGTTGCCACTGTAACAGATGCTAATAACGAAACAACTAGTATTACAGTTGTACTCAATGAACCTACTGAACTATTGGCTACAATCAATCAAGATTTTCCTGCTGGTTGTAATGGTGAAGGTGGTACAGCATCCGTTCTCGCTGATGGTGGAACAGAGCCTTACCTTTATACTTGGGACGATATGACGATTGGGCAAACGGCTAGTAATTTATCGGTTGGCACACATACCGTTACTATTACAGATGCTAACCAATGTACGACAACCTTAAGTGTAGAAATTACAAGTAGTACAGAATTAGATATCCTTGTTACTCAAGACCAAAACGCAGATTGTAATGGAATGGGTGCCGTAGCGAGTGTTCAAGTACTCAATGGGTCTACCTCTAACACCTACATTTGGAGCAACAACCAAACGGGGCCTACTGCGAGCAATCTTAGTGCAGGACTACATACAGTAACGGTAACGGATGCTGGTGGATGTTCTACCGAAGGTAGTATCTTTATTACAACAGATATTATCGTAGCTGTTCAAAAAATTAAAGATGTTACTTGTAGTGGACAACAAAATGGCCAGGCAAGTGCGAGCATCACAAGTGGTCAAACACCATTTAGTTTTGAGTGGGATAATGGCGAAAACAACTCTTATGGCGCTACGCTTGATGGAGGCATTCATACGATTACAATCACCGACCAAGATGGATGCATTGGAGTTGGTATGGTTGAAATTTTAGAACCAGATCCTATCACATTTCAAGTTAGTCAAGATGTTTCTAACCAATGTGCTGGAAGTGGTATTGGCGAAACGATAAGCTTAACGACGACAGGAGGTAATCCGCCTTATCAATACGATTTAGGTTTGGGTAGTGGTTTGTCTAGCGATAATACCTTTAGCGAATTGGCTGCAGGAGGTTATAATATCACAGTAGTTGACTCCGAGTGGTGTGGATTAGTTGCACCTATCTTTGTGCAAAATACAGAAGGCGCAGCTCCTATTGCTGCATTCGATTATTCTACGTCTGGTCTTTCTGTTGTCGCTATTGATTTATCGTCTAACGATCCTACTTCATGGCAATGGTCATTTGGAGGTGATGTTAGCTCTATTTCTGATATTGCCGATTATACTTTCGCTAGTGCAGGTACTTTTGAAGTGTGCTTGACCGTAACCAACGACTGCGGATCAGATATGATCTGCCAAATGGTAACTGTAAATAATATTGATGCTCGTATAGAAAACGGCATTACTCCATACACTAAGCAATCAGCATTCGATCAAATTTCGGTCTATCCAAATCCAACGAATGGTGTATTGTACTTAGATTATAACCTTTCTACTGAGTCCAATGTATCGATTACAATTTTCGATCAACTTGGTAGAAAACAAAAGTCCATATCCAATGGACAAAACCAACACAAAGGCTTTAACCAACAAACAATTGTTCTGGATGATCTGCAAGATGGTATCTACTGGATTAGTGTTCACACTGATACAGATAACTGGACGACCAAAATCATTAAGACAAATTAAATGTATAGTTAGAGCTATGCTGAATTGATTTGACACTTCGGTGTCGAATCAACTTCAGTACAAAAGAAAAAACAAAAACGAAAAATTTTAACAGGTAGGTCTTTTAACGTGTAATTTTTGACCACCTCGAATCTTATCCATGGATTTGAGGTGGATTTTTTTTGTCTTTTAAACGCTGGTTATAAGAAAATGCGTATCTAAGAGATGATTGTCATCAAATCTCAATCCTAAAGAAAATCTTCAGCTTGGTAAAATAGGTCAAAGGCTTATTTCTACAAATCGCATTATAATATTGCGAACTAAGTAGTGGGAGAGCTGGGACAAATACTAAAGCGAAAGCTTGATTCGGGGAATCAAAGAGCATTAGCGAGAGCTTTAGCCAGTGGCTAAAAGAGCTAAGGAAAAAGAGTTTATTTGTTCTAGAATTTTGCCTTCTTTTTTTCGATGAAATCGAAGATTCATGAACACCATAGATAGTAAGGTGTGAACTAAAAAGAAGGGTCCCGCAGGGAAATGCCAATACAATTTCTACCAATATCTTGGTTTAGGAAAAGACCTAAATAAGGAAACCTAACAATTTTTTGAATTTATCTCCGATCAAAAAATTAAACTCAAAATGAAATCTTACAGTAAGAAATACTATTTTTATTTTCTATATTCGTTTTCATTTCTTGTCACTCACTTAACCAACATACAATGAAGATTAAAAACTACTTACTTATCCTTGCTTTTTTCGCCTTCTCAACAACCATCTTTACACAAAACCTTCCTCCTTTTTCTAGTCTAGATATTTTTGAGCTCGAGTGGGTAACTGATCCTCAAATTTCGCCTGATGGAAAAACCATTGTCTATATCCGAAATGGAATGGATATTATGAAAGACAAACGGATAAAAAGACTTTGGATGGTCAATGTAAATGGTGACGATCATCAAAAATTAAGTGCCTTTGATGTAAATGAATCTTCACCAAGGTGGTCACCCAAGGGAGATAGATTAGCATTTACGGCCTCTACCGAAAACGGCACCGAGGTATTTATGTATTGGATGAATTCTGGAAAAATAGCTCGCATTTCCCAATTGCCTGAATCTCCAAAAGGTTTAAACTGGTCGCCTGATGGTAAATGGCTAGCTTTTTCCATGTTTGTAGAAGGGACAGAGTTATCCCTAGTTTCGTCACCGAAAAAACCTAAAGACGCAGAATGGGCAGATGTTCCAAAGGTAACTACTCGCTTCAAACATGAAACGGATGGTGCTGGGAAAATGAAACCAGGCTATAGCCATTTATTTGTACTGCCTGCTGATGGGGGTACACCACGCCAAGTCACTTCTGGTGATTTTAATCATTCTAGCAAACCTATTTGGTCTCAAGATGGGCAAAGCTTATTTTTTAGTTCTAACCGAAAAGAAAACTGGGAATATGATTTTCGAAATTCCGAAATATATGTACTTAATTTATCCGATGGAAACATTACTCCTCTTACTGATCGCAATGGTCCTGACCACAGTATGACGCTTAGTAACAATGGAGCAACGATTGCCTATTTGGGATATAATGATCAAATGCAAGCCTATCAAAACACCTTGCTTTATACCATGAAAAAAGATGGTAGTGCAAAAAAAGTATGGAGTAAAAATTTCGACTATACAATATCATCTCCTGTTTGGGATCCTAATGGTAATGGACTTTACTTTATGTATGATGATAAGGGAAACACAAAAATAGGACATATTGATAAATCGGGAAACACAACTGTTGTAACGGATAATGTTGGCGGTACGTCAATAGGACGACCTTATCCAGGGGGCTCTTTTTCTATTTCTAAAAATGGGATGATAGCCTTTACTCAATCTAGCCCAATGCACCCCGCAGAATTAGCCATTATCAAAAAGGGAGATGCGAAGCCACAACAAGTTATCTCTTTAAATAGTGATTTGTTAGATCATAGAGCATTGGGAAAAGTAGAAGAAATTTGGTATAAATCGTCGATAGACCAAAGAGACATTCAAGGCTGGGTCGTGACACCGCCAAACTATGATTCCAATAAAAATTACCCATTACTTGTCGAAAATCATGGAGGCCCAATTTTAAATTACGGTGATCGATTCTCTCCTGAGTTCCAATTATATGCCGCCGCAGGATACATTGTGTTTTATCCCAATCCTAGAGGGAGTACAAGCTATGGAGAAGAATTTGCAAATTTACTTTATCATAACTATCCAGGAGAAGATTATCAAGATGTAATGGATGGTGTTGATGTATTGATCAAAAATGGAATGGCTACAGAAGACAGTTTATACGTTACTGGTGGAAGTGCTGGCGGCATTATGACTGCTTGGATTATCGGAAAGAACAAACGTTTCCGTTCGGCTGCTGTTATCAAACCTGTTATGAACTGGATTAGTAAAACTTTGACAGCTGATAACTATTTCTATTATGCCAATTCTCGTTATCCTGGGCAACCGTGGGAAAATGTAATGGATTATTGGAAGTTTTCACCGATATCATTAGTTGGTAATATCGAAACCCCAACATTAGTGATGGTCGGATTAGATGATTTACGGACGCCGCTTTCCGAGGCAAAGCAATTATATCATGCCTTAAAAATAAGACAGATAGAAACCGCACTAGTGGAAATACCAGGCGCATCTCACTTTATTGCTAAACGACCTAGTCATATGATTAGTAAAATCGAATATATATTAGCTTGGTTTGAACGATCTCGATAAAAGTTTTTTTCTTAGAGACTGTTTTGAAATACGACTATTTTATCAACTTTATTTTTTTTAGAAGAAGTATGAAATATTTAAAAATTTAAAGCTATTTTTACCCGCCAAATTCAAACAGGCTTTTATTAACAGATAAAACATAATATGCCGAAGTGACAAATAGCTATACTGACCTCATTGATCAAACCTTCTACTTTCCTCAAGATGGTTTTGACCTCCACAAAGGGTACTTAGAATTCAATGGAATTCCTCTTCATTATTTTATCAAAAAATATGGTACTCCTTTAAAAATCACCTATTTACCTAAAATAGGTTCACAAATAAAAAAAGCTCGAAACCTCTTCAATAAGAGTATCAAGAGTTTGGGCTATACGGGCAAATACCATTATTGTTATTGTACCAAAAGTTCACATTTCAGTTATGTACTTAACGAGGTCTTAAAAAGTAAAGTACAACTCGAAACCTCCTCTGCTTTCGACATCGACATTATTTGGAAATTGTACGAAGCAAAAAAAATTGATAAAAGAATAACGATTATAAACAACGGTTTCAAACCAGAAAACTACTTGCAAAAAATCGTTCAATTAATCAATAAAGGCTTCAAAAACACTATTCCTATTTGCGATAATGTAGACGAAGTTGATTTTTATGCTAAGAAGATTAGACGTAAATTTCAATTAGGCATTCGAGTAGCAACAGAAGAAGAACCTACCTTCTCTTTTTATACTTCCAGACTAGGTATTCCCAATTCTAAAGTACAGGCTTTTTACAAAGAAAAAATTGCTGGGAATGACAAATTAGAAGTCAAAATGCTACACTTCTTTGTTGATACAGGCATCAAGGATAAAATTTATTATTGGGGAGAATTAAAGAAAGCAATCAAAACCTATTGTGAACTCAAAAAAATCTGCCCTAGCCTTGAAGCGATCAATATTGGTGGTGGTCTACCTATCCGCAACTCGTTGGGCTTCGAATATGATTATGCTTATATGATCAAGCAAATTGTATTGCTTATCCAAGAAGCTTGTGATGAAGATAATATTCCACATCCTGATATTTATACCGAATTTGGTTCGTATACCGTTGGAGAAAGTGGTGCTACTATTTTTTCAGTGCTCGGTCAAAAACAACAAAATGACTCGGAACTTTGGTATATGATCGACAATTCTTTAATGAATTCTTTGCCTGATAGTTGGGGAATTTCTCAGCGCTTTATTTTACTTCCGATCAACAAATGGACGAACGAATACACTAGGGTAAATATCGGCGGGCTTACTTGCGACAATTCGGACTACTACAATTCTGAGTTGCATCAGAACCAAGTCTACTTACCTAAGTTTAACAAAAAAAGTAAAGAACCACTCTATATTGGCTTTTTTCATACAGGTGCTTACCAAGATGCTTTGAGTGGTTTTGGCGGAATCAAACATTGCCTTATTCCTTCGCCCAAACATATTCTTATAGACAAAGGTGAAAAAGGAAATTTGGTAGAACGACTAAGCTCCGAAGAGCAAAGTGCACAAAGTATGCTTGATATTTTGGGCTATTAAAATTTATTCTCTAAAATGATCTTTTAATATGTGACTTTTAAAGATTTAACGGTCTTATACATCAATATACCTATTAGTATTTAGCACATTGTAAATTAAATTAGTTCCCTTTTTGGTCGAGACTATTTTGGATAAAATTGAGGCATTTTTTGCTAGATAATCTTGTACCGACTGGATACAAATTGTACCTTGGACTGTCAAAAAAAATAACATGAACGAAGTGGTGCAAAGCAAAAAAGATTCGAGGAATCTTTTTAACAGAGAGAACCGCTAATGGATGTGATGCCTTCAAAAATAGACCACCAAAAATGAACTTTAATTATTTTACAATGTATTTAGAATGAACAATATTACTCAATCAATAGAAAGCAAAAAATGGAAAGCGTAAAAACAATTCAGCCTGATGAATTTGAGGCGCATAAGCACTGGTATCCTAAAGCATTAAATGCTACGATACATCCTATGATAAATTTTTTCTTAAACCTTTCTCAAGAAAGAATTATCACTCGGTATTGTCATCTGCACCCCACCGTAAACCCTGAGAAGCTCGCAGAAGTCTTAAACCATAAAGCTAAACACTTTCTCTGGGCAGGAGCCGATTTATTAAACGTGACCTCCGCTGGTGGTAAACGACAAATGGTTGTCATCGAAAATAATTCTTGTCCATCTGGGCAAAAATCAATGCCTCTAATAGACGATAATCAGGAACAAGGAAGTTATCGTTTGATGGTAGAACGTACCTTTAAACCCTATTTGAAAAATCTACGCAAAAAAATACAAGGTGGCTTGGCTGTTATTTATGACAAAAATCCGATGGAAGCTTCTGGCTATGCAGAAGTCATTGCTGATGTTATGAATGAGCCTGTTTATTATGTCCCTTTCTATACAGATGATGAAAATCCTGCTGTCAAATTTCGTGATGGACTTATGTACATTCGTGATAACAACGGAGAGGAAGTGTCCATCAGAGCAGCATTTAGATATCTCACACAAAAACCCTGGAACAGATTACCTCTACACTCCAAAACTCGGATCTTAAATCCTATTGCTGCTTGCCTTGCAGGTGGTCGCAACAAAATGGTTGCTGCAAAAGCCTACGACATTTTCAATACTGAACTGCAAGCCCATGGACTTAAGATAAATACCCCCGAAACTATTTGGGATGTTCGAAAAAATGAAGTACCGCTTTGGGTCAAAAAAATGGGCGGTCATGCTGTCGTAAAAGTTCCTTATAGCAATGCAGGGCAAGGCGTATACACAATCGTTACGGAAGAAGAATTAAATAAATTTATGGAAATTGAATTTGATTATGACTTGTTTATTGTTCAAAGTCTAATCGGAAACTCTAATTGGAGTAGTACTACCTCAGCAGGAAAACTCTATCATGTAGGTACTATTCCTAATCAAAAAAACCAAACTTTTGTAGCAGACATTCGTATGATGGTAAGTTCTACAGAAAAAGGCATCAGACCACTTTGCACTTACGCTCGAAGAGCCGAGCAGCCACTCGTTGATCAAATCAAAGACAGCACGAATAGTTGGAAAATGTTAGGTACCAACTTATCTTTCAAAAATAAAGATGGCTCTTGGGGAAATGATACGAATCGCCTAGTACTCATGGATAGAAGAGATTTCAACAAACTCGGTATTGGTTTAGATGATTTGATCGAAGCATATATTCAAACCGTTTTATCAATGGTTGCAATTGACAAAATGGCTCAAACGCTTTTCAATAAGCAAGGAAAATTTAGGATGCGTCTTTTTAAGAGCTTAAATGATGATCCTAGTTTACTAAACGAAATAATGGAATCTAATGCAAAAGTACAAAGTGTTAGTGCTAACGGATCACTCAAATCATAGTGCTGAAAACTCGCTCTATTCGTATGCGAGGGTCATGCAAAAACATCCAAACTGCCTTCAGCTTGATGTTGCGACAAGAGGAAATGCTAAAAACAAGGCTTTTTTTGAAGGCAAAGAAGAAAAAGAACTTTATGTAAACAAAGTGGATGATAGCTTTTCCTTTCATAAAGATGGACACTCGTTTTACAAAAATTTGAGAAAAGAGCAAACTAGTTTTTACGACTTAATTTGGCTAAGATTACCTCCTCCTTTAAGTCACTCTTTTCTTACTTTTCTAGATCGTATTTTTGTAAAGCAATTTGTCATTAATTCTCCTCTGGGTATTTATACAACAGGGAGTAAAGCGTTTTTAATTAATTTTCCAGCAGTGTCCCCTCCTACTAAGATTTGCCGTTCTGTTGAAGACATTATCGCCTTCAAAAAACAGTTTCCTATTGTCCTAAAACCATTTCGAGAATATGGTGGAAAAGGGATTGTCAAAATAAATGGAGATAAAGTATCAGAAGGGAAACAAGAGATTTCTTTCCATGCATTTATTGACAAGATAAAGCATACAGAAATCGCCTATTTGGGAGTAAAATTTTTAGAGAAAGTATACGAAGGAGACAAACGTATTATTGTTGTGAATGGAAAAATCATGGGTGCATCTTTACGTAGACCGCCAAAAGATTCTTGGATTTGCAATGTATCTATGGGTGGTTCTGCTTCTCTTGCAGTAGTGAATGAAGAAGAAAAAGAAATTGTGCGTTTAGTCAATCCTAAACTTTCAGAAATGGGTATCGTTATGTACGGTATAGATACGTTAATGGGCGATAATGGCAAACGAATTTTATCCGAAATCAACACGACTAGCATTGGAGGGCTTCCACAAATTGCAAAAGAAAAAGGGGAACCCTTGGTAGAAGAAACAATCGATTTAATCTGGACATACTTTTTAAAAAACAAGTAAAACAATGTTACTTAATACAGCAGGCAATATAGAAATCATCAATGATCTTGACATAAAAAAAGCACCCAAAGGAGCTATTACTCGCTACTGGTTACAAATCGTTACAGATGGTATAGGAGTACCAATACACGTTCCTGTCATAGTAGCTAGAGGAAAAGAAGCAGGTGGTAAAGTAGTAGGCCTTACAGCTGCGGTCCATGGCAATGAGTTAAATGGTATTCTGGTCATTCAACGTCTTTTTAAAGAAATAAATATTGATGAATTAAAAGGAACAATCGTCGGTGTCCCTGTCATCAATGTGCCTTCTCTTGTTCGAAAAAAACGACGTTTTATTGATGGGACTGACCTCAACCATATCATGCCAGGCAAACCGAATGGTACTGTTAGTCAAGTATATGCTTGGCGTATTACTAATCGAATTATCAAACATTTTGACTACCTCATTGATTTGCATACAGCGAGCAACGGGCGAATAAACTCCTATTACATCAGAGCAGATATGGAAGATAATCAGGTAAAAAAAATGGCACTACTTCAAAATGCACAAATCATTGTACACAACCCACCTAGTGATGGTACACTAAGGGGAACAGCTGACGAAATGGGTATTCCTGCAATTACGCTTGAAGTTGGTAATCCAAATACCTTTCAGAGAGGTATGATTCGGGATGGTTTAACGGGGATACACAATTTATTAGGTTTTCTAAAAATGACTGAAGCAGAAGTTGAGGAACATGATGATGAGACTGTATTGTGTAAAAATTCTTATTGGATATATACCGATACTGGAGGTATAATGACTGTTCATCCACAAGTTACAGACTTAGTAAAAAAAGGTGAACTGATTGCTTCTATGCGTACTATTTTTGGTGACTTAATAAAAGAATATTATGCACCAGAAGATGGCATTGTAATCGGTAAAAGTGTGAGCCCTATCAACCAAACAGGTGGTCGAATTTTACACTTGGGTATATTAAAATAAATATATAAGGCAGCTACTTTTCTAGCCTTTATTATCCTGCAAAAGATGCCGTTAAAAACGGCGCAAATAGTTGTTCGTAGTTTAAAACTACGAACAGCAATTTTATCTTTTTGATTAGATTATTTTTTCAAAAAACTGTCCATGAACCTTACTTTCAAGCTATATAATTTTCTTTAACCATTCTTCTTTAATCGACTTATGAGGCTAAATTTTAGACCTTTAGATCATTCAAAGCCTTTTGCAATAATAGTAGCTGCTGGCTTTCCTTGAGGTGTAAAGTCTAATTTATTATATTCATCGCTTTCTTTTACATAATCACTTCTTAACTGCCAAATGTGGACTCCTGCAAACCAATCTTTTTCCCAAACAGTATTAAAAAATGCTTCGTAACAATTAGCTTGTGTTTGAACTGAATGCGGTTTGCTTTGAGTAGAAGAATAGTCTATCCATTCCCAAGGATTGATGGCACTATCGGCAGTGCTTTTATAGCCCATTTCGGTAAAGAGTATTTTCTTATTATACTTTTTGTGAATAGCTTCTATTTCAGGAAGGTATTTGTTCCAGCCTTTTGAAATTTGTTTTATACTTGGGTATTCGTTTTCTACTAATGGAAAGTATGCTTGAATACCGATATAATCCAGCTCCTCCCAAAACGTTATTTTCTCATATTCATTATACCAATTTGCGGCATAGGTTATTTTTCCAGTGTAGACTTTTCTAACATCTCGAATGAGGCTTTTCCAAAAGTCAGATTTCTCCACAGTCAATCGGGATAATTCTGTGCCGACACAAAATAACTCTACCTTATTGTCTTCTGCTATTTTTGCATAGAGTAAAATAAATTCTCGATAGTTTTTTTGCCACAGCTTCCAGTTCTTATCATTGGTAGGATAAATGTCCGAACGCCATTTTCCTTCTTTATTGCCATATAACCAAATATGAGGTTTTAGAAAAACATTAAAACCCGCAGAGTGTGCTAATGCTATTTGCTTTCCCCATGCGGAATCTCTCCGCATAATATCCAAACTATCTCCTTTAAAATAAGACATTGTTGGGCTATCAAAATCTTTTTGATCACCATAAGATACAAGCGTAATCCATTTATAATTATCTTGAATAAATGGTTGCAAGTTAGTAGAGTCTAGATGTCCAAAAACATGAGCACCTCTTTGCTTTGAAATTGGCAAATGAGTTGTTTTATTTTCTAATACAGTCCTCTTTTGACTATCTACATTTTCATTTGTAATGTAACATTGAGAAAAAAGAAGCATTAATAAACCGACAGGAAAAATGGCTAAAAGTATTGGCGGATAAATCTTTTCACTCTTCATTTAGTATTAATTGTTGTTTGATATTTCTCTTAATAATCAATATAAAAAAAGCGGTCAAGAATCTTCTTTCTTGACCGCTTTTTTAGTTCAACAAGTACTGTTTTATTGCACCGCAATTGTTTTACTTGCCGTTTTATCATTTACAGTAAACTGTAAACTATACATTCCTTTTGGTAAGTCGCTAAAGTCGATTACATGTTGATTAGAACCTACTTGCACTTTATTTAAGCTATATTCATTTACTTGTTTTCCTAAAATATCGAGTACTCGAATATTAACAGGTGCAGCATCTTTTGAATCAAACTCAATGTACAACATATCTTGAGTTGGATTTGGATAAATACTTAAGCCTTTGATATCTAAGTCTTCGATATTTACCAAAGAAACATTTACCTCTACTCTATCAGAAACACATTCGATAAACCCTTCTTGCACTTCCCAATTATAAAAATAGTAGTAGTATGTTTCTCCATAAAAAGAATTGGTAATTGAGCCAACCTCTCCGATTGCATAAGGATAAGATACACTGTCGCTATTTCTGAATAAATTATTTTCTACACAACGAAGTGAATGTTGGTTTCCTGCTGGTACTTCAAAATTCAACTCGACAAGTTGTTGACCTAACTCTAAGTTAAACTGCGCTTCTTCTAAGACCGTATCATTTTCATCTACTAGCTGAATCGTACGTACACCAGCACCAGCTTCAGCAGGAACATAAACCGTTACATTAAGAATAGTAAAAGCCTCGTAAGCATCAAAGAAACTATATGCACCAGTAGAAGGTAATCCACCACCACCAGCATTATCAGGTTTTCCACCATTCGCAATCGAACCACCAGTAATTGTAGTAGACTCTACAAAAAATGTTGCATCTGCTGTTATTTCTGGTGTTTCAAAAGTTGGTCCTTGCCCAAGAGCAACACCACCAGTTGGTACATCATACCAAGTAAGATTTTCACCTGTAGCACTTAATACTGCTGTACCCACTTCATTAATCACTACATCATTAACAATTGGTGCTGGTGCTTCAATAACCGATATATTAATCGTTTCTGAACTCACTTGACCTGTTGCACAATTAGCATCAACCATTACAAAATATTCTCCACTAGTAGACACTTCTATTGTTTGTCCTGTCATCCCATTTGACCACATATGGTTTTCACCATCGCTAGATGTAAGTGTTACAGTTTCACCTTCACAAACAACATCGTCTCCAACAATACTTGCAGTAGGTGCCGTAATATCAACTACAGTAATTTGTACAGGATTAACTAAAGCAACACAACCATCTGGATCTTCTAAAATAACAGAGTATGAACCTTGTTCAGATACACTGATACTTTCTCCCGTTTGCCCATTCGACCAAGTATATCCTTCATACCCATCAGGAGCAACAAGTTCAACTGTTTCGTTTGGACAAATTTCTGTGCTACCGTTTACTGTCAATTCTGCTTGAGGCAAAAGGCATTCTGTCTCAACTATTGTATGTGCTGAATTGATAGCAGGATCATCTAAAGTCGTAATAATACCAGACGGCCATTTTACAACTACTTGATCTATAGATGTTGCTTGACCAATACCGAAATAAGTTGATAAAGAACTCATTGGGCTAAAGCTTGTCCCCGAACGCACTTCTCTAATTTGTACACCCCAATCACCATAAATTTCGACTCTTGCACCAATACCATTTTGGTTACTAAAAATACCTTGTGTATTTATTTTGATATAGTTGTTATCATTTCCATCATTGATCCACAATGAACTACCACTAGTAACATCAACAAAACCATCTCCATTAAAATCTCCAAGACCACCGCTACTTAAAGGAAGCTGTACAGCAGTAAAGGTTAGGTCTCCATTATTAAGATAAAGCTCGTCGTTCAATTGCGCCAAGATATCAATATAGCCATCATTATTAAAATCTGCAGCCGTATTTTCCCATGCTCCTAATGAGTTTGGATTAATGCCTGTAGATTGAATAATGTCTGTAAATGTACCATCACCATTATTAATATAAAAACGATTTTGGAAATCATGATTTACAGTAAATGCATCGAAGTCTCCGTCATTATCAAAGTCTTCAAAAACAGTTGCCCAAGATTGCGCATTATCAGCCAAACCTATTTCTTCACCTACTTCTGAGAATGTACCATCGCCATTATTGCGATACATACGGTTAGTACGAGTTGGATCTCCAGGGGAAGCACCACCACGACATTTAGTTATATATAAATCAGAATCCCAATCATTATCATAATCGACCCAAATCGCTGCATAGTTACCAGGCTGATCTATTGTCTCGATCAATGTTTGATCAAGTACCAAATTACCTGATCCATCATTTCTATACGGATGGCTTTGATCAACATCATGACAAACGAAAGCATCCAAATGACCATCGTTATCAATGTCTGCAAAAGTAGAACGTTGAGAAAAAATGTATTCTGACTTAGCATCTTCAGTATACATCGTTCCTGTATCATTAGCATAGACGAATGAAACAGCATCGCCATCACCTAATAACAAATCGTTGAAACCGTTGCCATCAATATCACCTGCTGCAATACTCCAGCTTGGAGAATTTTGGAGGTTAATATCAAAAATACCTTGAGTGAAGGTTCCATCCGCTTGTTGATAATCTATAAAAACAGCTCCACTACCAATTCTAACCACATCATCAAGATAATCGCCATTCATATCTACAGCACAAGGACTACCACCTCCACCAGCGGGATTGAGAAGACTACCTTGATTGGTAAATGATACCTGTGCTACAAGACTACTTGCTGAGACAACAAGAAATAGAACTAGGATTTTTTGTAAGAAATTTGTATTCATAATTTAAGGTTTGTGTTTTTAGATCGAAGCTTTTATTCTGAAAATAGCTTTGTAAAATAACGATTTTAATTCGTCTACCATAAAAAAATGTGTTAA
>JAHDIP010000113.1 GCA_020630735.1 Saprospiraceae bacterium
CGTTAAAAATACTCGCTGATGCTAGGCATCATCTGTGTTTTTTGCCTAGTCTAGTGCACTAGTAGAAAAATATTTATCCAAGATGAGTATCTATTAACTTTAGTTTGCCTTACTTCTTAAAGCGAAGCGATCCCAAAACTATTGCTTTGCAAAATACGCCAACAATTTCTTCGTAGCAGCCTTTCCAATAATTGCCTCAATAGCTTCTGCCTTTGCTTCTTTTATTTTTTTGACTGACTTAAAATGCGACAGTAATTTTTCTGCACTTTTCTCGCCGATGCCTTGAATATTTGTTAGTTCAGTATTGGTAAAATCTTTTGACCGTTTGTTGCGGTGGAAGGTAATAGCAAAGCGGTGCGCTTCATTTCTGGCTTGCTGAATAAGTTTAAGAGATTCAGATTTTTTATTGATATAAAGAGGTATAGGATCTTCAGGAAAAAATATTTCTTCCAATTTTTTAGCAATACCAATAATGGTAATTGCCCCATACAAATTCAACTTTTTTAAACTTTTAACAGCAGAACTCAACTGCCCTTTACCACCATCAATAATGATGAGTTGAGGAAGGTCTTGTTTCTCGTCGAGCAATCGTTTGTATCGGCGGTAGACGACTTCTTCCATCGAAGCAAAATCATCGGGACCAACTACCGTTTTGATATTGAAATGTCGATAATCTCGTTTTGCTGGTTTTGCATTTTTGAAGACAACACAAGAAGCAACGGGAAAAGAACCTTGCATATTTGAGTTATCAAAACATTCGATGTGTAATGGCAAGTCGGTCATTTGCAAGTCTTCTTGCATCGTACGAAGGATACGTTCGGCAGACGTTTGTCGGTTAATTTTGGCGATTTCCTGTTTTTGTTTTTGTAATAGAAAATACTTTACATTTTTACTTGATAGATCAAGTAATTTTTTCTTATCTCCAATTTTAGGAATCGTTATTTTTAGATCTTCCTCTAGTAGTTTTACTTTGAATGGTAATACCAACTCTTCTGTTAGGCTATTATATTTCTCTCTCAAAATAGGGATAGCATAACTTAGTAAGTCTTTGTCATCATCATTCAGGTTTTTAGTTAATTCTAAGGTGTAGGTATGAATAATTGCACCATTGACCACTTTCATGAAATTGACATAAGCTTGTTTTTCATCAGTAGCAATAGAGAAGACATCTAAGTCTTCAATAGAAGTACTAACTACTGTAGACTTGCCTTGATAGTCTTCAAACACGACTAATTTGTTTTTGATCAGTTGTGCTTTTTCGAAAGCTAGATTTTCTGCATGACGTTGCATCTCTTGTTTGAGATGATTTTTTACAGCACTAAACTTTCCGCCCAAAATATTTTTGATTTGGTCAATTTTTTCGTTGTAACTTTCTTCATCTTCAAATGCTTGGCAGGGACCTTGACAATTTTTGATATGGTACTCCAAGCACACTTTAAATTTTCCTTTTTGAATATTTACTTCTGAAAGGTTGAAGGTGCAGGTGCGTAATGGGAATAAATTTTTAATCAAATCAATTAAAATAGATACTCGATGTTTGGAAACATATGGACCAAAATAAGTAGAGCCATCTTTAAAAACTCGCCGAGTAATGAAAACTCTAGGAAAGCGTTCTTTTTTGATGCAGATATAAGGATAAGATTTTCCATCCTTTAGCATCACATTATATCGAGGCTGATATTTTTTGATCAGAGTACTTTCTAAGAGTAGGGCATCTTGTTCTGTTTCGACAATAGTGTAGTCAATATGGTCAGCATTTTTGACTAAGGCTTTTGTCTTTCTTGCACGTCCTTTTCGTTCACCAAAATAAGAAGCCAATCTATTTTTGAGATTCTTCGCTTTCCCTACATACAAGATCGTTCCTTCAGCATTGATGAATTTATAAATGCCAGGTTGTTTAGGTAAGGTAACGGATATGTTTTTATAATCTTCGGTTGTCATTAGAATAAAGTCTATTTATCGAGTTCGTATTATTTTTTAGGTGAGTACTCGGATGACTAAAAGGATGCCAAAAAAAATAAGTGCAGAACCAGAAATTTTTCGAAGTAAGACAAAGTGCTTTGGAGCCAGTTTTTTTCGAATTTCTTTTGCCAAATAAACTTTCAGACAATCCGTTATGAAAATAGTACCTATAATGCCAAAGAAAAATAGAAAAACTTCAAAAGGGCTTAATGCTTTTTTGACAACAACACTACTCATAACACCAATCCAAAAAATAACAGTAAAAGGGTTAACTGCATTAACGATCATACCTTTTAACCAAAGGGCAGGGTAGGAGTTGAGTATCGATTTTTTCTGCGCCTCATCTTGATAGTTTGGAGGCTTACTAAAAAAAGTACCCAAACCAAAGGCAACCAATATAGTTCCTCCTATGAGTCCTAGGTAAAGTTCAAAATTTTCTCCTTCAGACACCTCGATAAAATAAGACAGACTAAAATAAATTCCTAAAATAAAAAATAAATCACTCATCCAAATACCTAAGCCAACTACGAAACCTGCTCTAAATCCTTGCTCAATACCTGTCTGGATTAGAGTAAAAAAAATAGGTCCAATCAGAATGGTCAAAAATAATCCCCACAAAATACCTAGCAGAAATATACTCAAGTTGTCTTGGTTTTATGAAGTACTAAAAATGATTGTGTATAAACGATACCTACTGGTATTCGATTATCGGATCTAATCGTTTGGCAATCCGAAAACCATCTTGGTTGCTGTATATTACGAATATAAGATTCTTTTGTTCATAAAAATAAGGTTAAGACTAACTATAAATAGTAGCTACTAATTTTCGGTTTCCCCCATGATTTCTAAATTCACAAAGGTAAATCCCTTGCCAAGTTCCTAAATTGAGTTGCCCATTGGTGATGGGAATACTAACAGATGAACCAACCAATGCAGCTTTAATATGTGCAGGCATATCGTCAGGGCCTTCCATCGTGTGTGTCAAAAAAGGCATGTTTTCAGGAACGAGCTTATTGAAAATACTTTCGAAATCTACTCGAACCGAAGGATCAGCATTTTCATTAACACACAAACCAGCCGAGGTATGTTTAATGAATAAATGAAACAAACCACATTTTGGCAATTCTTTGACCTCTTGTAACACCTCTCGTGTAATCAAATGAAAACCTCTAGGATACGGCTGTAAATTGATAGAGACTTGTGAAACCATTTATCGTAAAATTAGTTGCTACAAATGTAGGGAATTTAAGTATTATATGTTAGCTCTTTGTGATAAGCACCATCAAAAAAGCCTGTTCGAAAAAATCGAACAGGCTTTTTTGTTTATAATAAAGTCGAAATTTATCTCGTAATGCCAGGGCAGCGAAGGTCACCGAAGAAGTAAACTAAGCCAACACCAAGCATTGCATAAGAATCATTATTTCCACTATTGCCACGCTGACGACCAGGTTGACCAATAGGTGTATCTAATACTTCTACTGAACGATCGGCTAGATCAACAGCTAGTTGACCACGAAAAGCTTCCAAGTCGTCTACATCAGGATAAACCGTGCTGACATCATCTAAATAATCGTTGAATAAGGCACGAGCTCCAAGTTCTACATTGATGCTCCATTCGTAAGTAATATCTAGTTTTAGACCAAAACCATAAGCAAAACCTCCTTGTACAGAATAGTACTCTTCCCCTCTAAATTGTCCTTCAGTTCCTAATGGACGCAGTTCTACCCAAGTATCGTTAATGTAAGCTTTAGGATTAAAATAATAAACATTAAATCCTGCGAAAAGATAAGGGGTAAAAAATTCGTCACGGCTACCGTGAGTATAAGGCAGGAAGTTAAACTCTAACTGAGCCACACCATCTATTAGTGCAGATTTGAAACTCAGATTTCGAGCCTGTTCATATGAGTTTTCGGATTTAGCGTCGTCGCCGCTTATATTACCATAGTTGGCACCTAATTTTACGCAAATTCGATTATTGAAATTATAACGAGCGATTGCTCCAGCCGCTAGACCAGGTTCGATACGAAAGTTAGTATTTAGATCGCCAAAATAGTTTGAAGCGCCAATCCAGCCCCCTAATTCCCATCCTTGCTGTGCGAAGGTGAGTAAAGAGCAACAGCAAAATAAGAATGCTATAAAAAATTTTTTCACAATAAAATGGTTTTTAGAATGTTCATGAGTACACAAATTTACTACAAAAGCTTGAAAGTAGCTAGATGGTAAACGATTAACTAAGAAAAAAATGCGGCATGAACATCACACAGAGCCAATAAAATCAACTAAATAATAAAAAAGCCTATGCTTAAAATACTATATCTGTGTTATAACGAAAAAAACTAGAATTATGTATATCTAGAGAGGTTGAAGTTGTGATTTGGAAAGGATTCTTAATATATAAGCAATTATTATGCTAATTATGACCTAAGGACTGACAGATTCGGTATATTAAGCGTTCACTAAATAAATAAGTTTGATGAACAGTTTATATTTTTTTTTGTTCAAATTTAAATTAAAATAAATATATGAAAAATTTAATCCTTGTATTGCTACTCTTTCCTCTTATTGCTTCTGCTCAGGTAGATGTCTGCGCACTCAATATCGGAAATGATATACCTGAAGCAACTCTTCTTGATCAAGACGGACAAGAACAGAGCTTACAAGAACTCACAAAGGATAAACCTACTGTCCTGATTTTTTATAGGGGTGGATGGTGTGGTTATTGCACCAAACATTTGGCGGCTATCCAAGATGTAAAAGATGAAGTAGAAGCGGCGGGCTATCAACTTATTGGGATTACTCCAGATCATGTTGATAACTTAGAGAAAAGTGTGGAAAAAAGTAAAAGCGATTATCCGATCTATTCCGATTTTCAATTACAGGCGATTACAGGTTTTGGTGTAGCTTGGAAAGTGGATGATGAGCTTTATGCAAAATATAAAAAGGATTACGAATTGGATCTAGAAGAATGGAGTGGCGACAAACACCATGTGCTTCCTGTTCCTGCTGTTTATATTATCAAAGATAATAAGGTGCAATTCAATTACGTAAATAAGGAATATTCTATTCGACTAGAGCCAGAGACATTAGTATCTCTACTGAAGACTTTATAGAGAATTAGATGATAAGGTTTCGACAAATCGAGAATGAAATAAATCCGAAGCAACTTTTTTTAGTGGATAGTTTAGGTGCATTATTATCTGCCTTTATGCTTGGGGTTGTTTTAGTTATGTTTAAGGAAATAGTAGGAATGCCGTCCAATGTTTTATATGGTTTAGCATTTATAGCTTGCTTGTTTTTTGTCAACTCTCTTTTTTGTTTTTTACGTGTAAAAGAAAATTGGCGACCTCGTATGAAATGGGTGGCTATTTTTAACTTAATGTATTGTTGCCTGACGGCTGGATTGGTAATCTATTTTTATAAAGAACTTACTATTTGGGGTGTAGTCTACTTTGTAGTAGAAAAAATAATTGTCGTTCCGCTAGCAATAGTAGAATTACAAGTAGCATCCAATACTATGGTCAAATATAGTTAGGATATAAATAGAAAGGGCGCATTTGAAAAATGCGCCCTTTCTATTTATATCTTTTGGCTACTGTTATAAACCTGCCTTTGCAGAAATTTCCAACATTCGATCTATAGAAGCACGACCTTTTTCGATGACCCATTCAGGAAGTTCAATTTCAGGTAAATCATGCTTCATACACAAATACAATTTCTCCATATTGTTGCGTTTCATGTGTGGACATTCATTACAAGCACAGGTATTGTTTGGAGGTGCAGGTATGAATGTTTTGTTTGGAGATTTTTTTTGCATTTGGTGGATGATGCCTGGTTCGGTAGCCACGATAAATTCTGTTGCATCATTCTCATGCGTATAGCGTAGCAAGCCACTTGTAGAGCCAATATAATCGGCCATGTCTAAAAGATGTGCTTCGCATTCTGGATGTGCAATGAACTTAGCTTCCGGATGACGGATTTGTAGCTTTGTAATTTTTTCATGTGAAAAAATTTCGTGTACCATACAGGTACCATTCCAAAGGATTAAATCACGACCTGTTTTCTTTATCAAGTAAGCTCCCAAGTTGCGGTCAGGTGCAAAAATGATTCCTTTATCTTTAGGAATACTCTCGATAATATGTACAGCATTAGTAGAAGTACAACAAATATCAGTTAGTGTTTTTAACTCAGCCGTACAATTGATATAGCTCACCACCATATGATCAGGATATTTTTCCTTAAATTTTTTGAACAAATGTGGTGGACAAGAATCGGCTAGTGAACAACCTGCTTTCAAGTCAGGGAGTAATACCTTTTTATGAGGAGATAATATTTTTGCAGTTTCTGCCATAAAGTGTACCCCTGCGAAAACGATAATATCTGCATCGGTACTTGCAGCTTGTTGAGAAAGACCTAAGCTATCGCCGACATAGTCAGCAATATCTTGAATCTCAGCATCTAAATAATAATGCGCTAATATAACTGCATTTTTTTCTTTCTTAAGTTTGTTGATTTCTGCAACTAAATCGAGTGTTGGATCAACATCAATGTCTAAAAAGCCATTTTTTTGCAGATTCTTTTCTGCTACTGCTAATTCAGTCATAATATATCTAATGTTTTATTTTTAGTCTTTATCTTCTTAACGTAAAAAATCTAAAATTGTTCACTTAGTTTGTTTTTAAAACTAAGCTTCCTCTTTTAGACGCTTATCTGTTGATAAAGTTACATAATAAATGAAAATTTAAATGAACATAAAAGCCGTTTTATACTTATTGTAAATATCAGTTTTAATGATAGTAATTTTCATTTTTATTTACACTTTAACTTTTATTGATCTTCTGTTAATTCCTTGGTATCGTTAAAATTTCTTCCATTCTTCCATCTAGAAAATAAAAACCATTTTCCCCAAATACGCCATCTTCCTCCAGCATTATTCTAACGATCTTTCCCCATTCTTTTATTTCAGTAGCAGCAAATAATTCGATAGAATAAGCGGTATTTTCATATAAAGGATAATCGCCCTTTCCTTTTACGCCTCCTTGCGAATCCCACATACCGATAGTAGGACCAGCAGCATGACCATGTAGCCCAATAGGATGTGTGTAAACTGAAGCATTTAAGCCTTCCGCTTTTGCCTGATCTAATGCAGCCAATAAAATTTCGTTTCCAGTTTTTCCTTTCTTGAAATTTTCAACCAAAATATCCTGCATGCGGTTTCCATTGTTGAACGCTTTTTTAAGATATTCTGGTACTGCTTGTTCGCCAGGTTTTAGTACATAAAAATGCTGTTGCTGATCGGTATTCAAACGAAGATAGGTAATACCAAAATCGACATGTAGTAAATCTCCAGCTATGATCACTTGATCTTTAGGTCGATTAGAAAAAGAACGTAAAAAATCTTTATTGCCTTCGTCCGAACGCTGAATAGAAACAGAAGGATGAAACCAAGTATCAAGACCATAATCTCGAACTAATTGCCTTAAAGCCCATTCTACATCACTTGTAGTTGTAATGCCAGGATGAATATGTTTTTCAGACAAACCTTCTTGCAAAATAGTATGCCCCATTCTACAAATCAAAGGATAAATTTCTAACTCTTTTTTTGAACGTGTTTCTAGCCAAGCTATAGCTAATTGTTCTGCTGACTTTACTTTTGATTGAAACACGTTGGGTAATTTTTCCATGAAGGTCTCATACTCTGTTTTTACCAAACCATCTGCCAAAGCAAAATCTTTGGAATAGTTTAAGCCTATAGAGCTGGGATTTTTTTCTTCAATGATACTCATCAAAGCTTCCCATTGGTCGGGATAGACATCTATATTCCACTCTCCTTTCAATAATTTGCCAACAGAATAACGAGCTATTGCAATTTTTTCGAATACCCCTGATTGCTTATTTTTATTAAAAACCATAATGGTTCGTCGTCGAGCAGAGAGCCATTTACTTGGCAAGATCGTTTTCATTACAGGATCTTCATTATATTCTCTAGAGATCAGAATCCACATATCTAAGCCTGCGCGTTCCATTAGTTCAGGTAGTAAATTGTCTAAGCGATCTTCTAGGATTTCGTCCACAACTCTCGCTCTTTCTTTTTCGGAAAGTAATTGAAAGTTGCTGTTTTGTGCTATAGTAAAAAAGGGGGTAGAAAGTAAAAAGAGATAAGTTAGCATTGTTTTCATATGTTAGATTTTTTTTGGTTCTTCTTGTTTTACAACATAGAAGAACCATTTTTTTTACCAAAAGGAATTTACTTCTAGCTTTCGACCGATTTAGACAAAGACAATATGTGCTTAACTAACTCCAGCATAATTAATTCCAGTAAGCCTATGTATATCATAGTTAAAAGTGGAAAGATCATTGTGGTTGAATTTTGAAATATCATCGTGACCACAAGCTCTTGCAATTACCTTTATTAACTCGTTGGTAGCTTCAAAAAAATTGTTTAATTGCTTTGCAGATGCTTCTATAATTAATCGTTGACGTAGATGGTTTTTTTGTGTAGCAATCCCGACGGGGCAATTATTAGAGCTACAAGCTCTCATACCTAAACATCCGATGGCTTGCAATGCCGAATTGGATACAGCGACAGCATCAGCCCCAAGCATCATCGCTTTTGCAAAATCTTCTGCGACTCTAAGACCTCCAGTGATAATCAATGTAATATCATTTGCACCTATTTTGTCTAAATGCTTTCTCGCTCTAGCAAGTGCAGGTATGGTCGGTACATTAATATTGTTTCTTAAAATCATAGGAGCTGAACCAGTTCCTCCACCTCGACCATCTAGGATGATATAATCAACTCCAATTTTTAATGCAAAGTCAATATCTGCTTCTATGTGACTGGCAGCTATTTTGAAACCGATTGGGATTCCTCCAGTTCTCTGTCTGACTTCAGCAGCTACTACCTCAAAATCTTTTGCTGTAAATAAGTCTGGAAACGCTGCAGGTGATATAGCCGTTTCACCAACTTTAAGACCTCTAACTTTGGCAATTTCTTCTGTTACCTTATTTCCAGGTAGGTGTCCTCCAGTACCTGTTTTTGCACCTTGTCCTCCTTTAAAGTGAAAAGCTTGTGCTTTCTCAACTTTATCCCAAGAGAATCCAAATTTTCCAGATGCTAGTTCATAAAAGTACTTAGAATTATTAGCTTGTTCTTCTGGTAACATACCACCTTCGCCACTGCAAATACCTGTTCCGGATAATTCTGCTCCCATTGATAAAGCAATCTTGGCTTCTTTCGACAATGCGCCAAAACTCATGTCAGAAACGAATAAAGGAATATCTAATTCGAGCGGTTTTTTAGCTCTTTTTCCAATAAGTACTTTGGTACTTACTCCTTCCTCATCCAATAAAGGACGAGAGGCAATTTGAGCGGGCAAAAATTGAATATCTTCCCATTTTGGTAGTGTATTTCTATCAACGCCCATGGCGGCGGATGGACCATGGTGTCCCCAATTTTTTAAGCCATTTTGAGCCAACTCTTTGATATACTGTGTGTATGGCTCTGTATCCGCAGGATGGGTATCGGCATACTGACCAAGGTATTCATCACGTTTGAATGGTTGCGGATTTTTTTCTAAATACTCGTTGATTTCATCCTCATCAACATAAACATCACCATCTTTGATGATGGAGTAAAATTTATGTAATGCTTCACTATTGTTGTATTCACTCACTCCAGTATCTATTCGATAATCCCAATTATGGACGCCACAAATCAAATTATCACCATCTACAAAACCATCAGCCATCAAGGCTCCTCGATGTAGGCATCTTCCATAAAGAACAGAAACATTTTCTCCATATTTAACAATAACTAAGTCCAATCCATTGACTTGTTTGCCAACAGGTTTCTTTTCTTCTAATTCTACAAAATTTATTAATTTAATTTCTTTCATAATTTAGTTTTGTTTCTCGAATTTTATAACTGTTTTTTAATTTTTGAAGAAGTATTATTTCAATGATTTTCAAAATAACTATTTCTTCTGATGTTCCAACTATTTTGGTTAAAATAAATAAGAAGGGGTAAGCGCAAAAGGATGATGAATCTCAATAAATTTTTACCAGTTTTGAATATTGAAGATTTTCATTTTCGACTTATTAGTAAAAGTCTGTTGCTATAAGATTTTGTCCAGTAACAAAATTATACCCATCAACAATGAGCTGGAAAGTCACATCACATTCTTCAATGGTTTGTGGGGTGTATAACATCACAAATCCATTCCATTCATTTGGATTTTGAAGGGCAAAGGGATGATCTATTGCCCAACCTGCTTCGACTGCTTCGGCGGCTCTTTTGGGTTCTAGAAAGATATGCAAACTACCGTCATCGTGAATGTGGGCGTATTCTCGATCACCAATCAATGCGTCGGGATTGGCTAATGCTATGCCTTCTTTTATCGACAATCCTTGCCATGATAAGACTACTGATGGTTGATCTTCTATTCCTGGTACAGAATAAATACGGCGTACCATTTCTTTGTGAACTTCTGGTACTAAGTCAACATCAATTTGTACATGAGGTATATTAGCAGTGGTTTCTGGGCGCTGACCAGATCGGATTGGTAAGGGTTCATATTCTAGCATAACAGTTGTAGTATCGTTTTGAATGACCTGTTCATCATTATTACAAGAAATAAGGAACAGGAAGGTTATTAATAAAATAGACATATTCTTCATGTGTTTTAAAATTTTCTGTGGTGTTAGAATGATTAAATCATAAATGGCTGTCTCATGATAAGACAGCCATTTAATAGAAGGTTTATAAAAACAATCGGTATCTAAACGTTTAAATGAAGTTCTCTAATTCGTTTGTGAGACTGTTTAAAAATGGCCTAATTAATTTAAGTTTATAGTAAATGCTGTACCAGGATTCATGTCATAGTCTTCACTAAGTTCAACGACGACAACCGTTTCTGAATCAATTCTTAAATTTACGGAGCTATTACTACACGTGAAGCCTGAAATATTGTGTGACTCTGAAAAAGTAAAGTAATATCTGTCAAATTTTCCAGCAGGGAAAACTCCAAAAACATTTTGCCAAAAGGGATCGTTTGCTGCAGGTAGTAATGTGAAATCGATACTGTTTTCAGTAAAATCAATATTGTATAGTCCACTTATGTCGCCAAATGGTGTACCTGGTTGAGCCAAAGCTGTGGCAAACTCTGATGATGAATTTGAAAGCGTACCAAATTCATCAAAAGCGTCATCTGCTTGCATGAATAAGCTGGCATAGGTACCCTCAGCTTCTCCTGGGTCTTGTAAGGTATTTCTAAGTGTAATGTCTACCCCTTCAGTAAGTGGAAGAGGTGCTGGAGTGCTTTCATCATCGTCTCCACAAGATGAAAATGTAAAAATGCTTAACAGTAAAAAGAATAATATTTTGTTTAAATTCATGATTTTTTTTTTTGAAAAAGTAGTTATGTAGTACGAGCCAATTAACCAGTACTACTTATGTGATATGAATGAAAAAATTAATTATGTTCTTTGTTTTTATTTACCATGATAAGCCTGAGAAACCTCAAAGCTATCTTCAAACCAATTCCAAAGAATCACTTTTCCGTCTTTGACTTTTACTCGTAATGCATAAGTGAACTCTTTTGTTTGTTGATTAGATTTGGTAAGGAGACCTACCATCTGACCAAAATAAGCTACTGTATCTTTGCTTGATAGAGCGTCATTCGGTTCCCATTTTATGGTTTTAAAATTTGCTCCAAATGCGGGCAAAAAAGGATCTAATATTGCCTTTTTGCCTTCCCATGGTCCTATCCAAGGCAATGATTTATCTCCTGCATTTTGCCATACCATGTCTTCATGCATTAGGCTCATCATCGTTTCCATATCTCCTTTACCCATTGCACCCATAAAAGTATCTGCAATTTTTTTGCTTTCTTCACCTTGTTTGACTGGATCTGTTCCCATAGGTTTTAATTGTCTCATAGCCGTCGTCCAATCTTCAACATGATGTGTGCTGATAAATTTTCCATCTTTCATAGTATGCATATCTATGGTCATGATTTTAAAAGGTTTGGTACCGTCGGTAGGTAGGCCCATAAAATCACCGTTGGGTGTTCCTGATGCGATACTTCTTACAATGTATACATCTCCTTCATTTACGATTGTTTGTGGTTCCCATTTCAAATCAGGAATGATTTTCCAAAAGAACTCTAATTGCCCCATCAGTTGTTCTTTGTTTTTGCTAGCTACAGAACCCGATGATAAGAATTCGTCTACTAGAAGTGGTGTCAAAACTGCGGTTGGTCTTGTTTCACTGTTTACAGATAATGCTTTTGCATAAAAAGCATTTATTGCTTCCTTGTTTGTCATAATTTTTTTGAATTTATGGATGATTAATCTGTAGAAGCATTCTTAAGAGATGAACTCATAATTGTATACTCATCCCTAAGCTTCTAGTATTTTAATGTTTAACTAATATTTTATTGCCTTGAGATTTTGAGCACAGTAATAAATGCCCATATTTCAATTACTACGATTACTACATGTATCCAAAAATCGACTGTTGGTGAGGCGGGTGCATTCAGCAATGGAAATAAGGGGTCAATAATCATTTCTTGACCTTCACGGAAAATATTCATCAACAAGACGACAATGAATTGTTTTGGATCTTGAGTAAATAGCACAAAGATTGATGCAATTGCCATTACTAAGGTTCTTGCTCCCATTTCATAAATAAGGTTTAAGGTTGGTACGCCCTCTATTGGTATGCCAGAATCTACCATCATCTGATGGTTAAAGAAATACATATAGACTTGAGCCAACATGATTAGGATAAGAATTGCTTGAAGAATATTTACCCAAATGGGAATTTGTTTATTTTTCAAATTCATAATAATTGATTGTTTTATTAAAATATATACCACTTTGTTTTCAGTATAGTGTAAATAGGGCTTTACTCATTTTTCAACAAATTTGAAGGTGTTTGAAATACAGCGAGGTATTAAAAAATCGAAAAATCGTTGTGGTTTTAAGTAACAAATCTTCATTGCTTTGGTATAAAATCTACTTAATTTAATGTCCGATATTTAGGAAAAAAGTTGTTGCGTTTCTTTTCGAAATTCTGAAGGTGTTTGCCCTGTTTTCTTTTTGAAAATACTTGAAAAGTATGCCTTTTCCTTGTATCCAAGTTCAAAGCCTATTTCATTTATAGACTTGCTTGTTGTGATTAATAGATTTTTAGCTTCAATTAATTTTCTAGTTTGTATAATCTCAGAAATACTTTTTTGTAAAACCTGATGGCAAATTAAATTGAGATTACGGCTACTCATAAAAAGTTTTTCAGCATAAAAAGAAACACTTACAGGGCGGTGGAAATTTTCTTCCAATATTTTTAGGAAATCAATAAAAGGTTTGTGTTGCTTGTCTATTGAAGTATTTTGTACTGATATTCTTTTTTTAGCTTCTAAAATAGTCAACAAAGTACTGAACAAACTGCGAATGATAGAGTAGTCCAATTGTTTCTGCTGTGATTCGTCTTCGAGCATTTTACATAAGGTAATAATCCGCTCAAACTCTCGGTCGTTGGAAAAAGAAATATGAGCATTGTCGTGAAATAAATGATATAACTGAAAAATAGTTTCCGAAACAAATTCGCTTTGAAATTGAATAGCATAACCTTCAGATTCTGTATTGTTGAGCGGTTGAAGGCGGTGAGCCTTCCCTTTTGAAACAAAACTAACAAACGGAGATTGGAGTATTGTTGAATGAAAATCAATAAAGTGTTCTGAAGTACCTTTTATAGAAATAAAGATTGTTTCATGATTATGTCTATGCGGCTTATTATTGGCTTTGGCAAACTTCAGTGCTAACTCGTTATTAACTTTAAATATTTTAAAAGGCTCTTCCATTTTTCAATATTATAGAGGACATCAAAGACAACATGCAGGACTATAGTATAGCGCTTGTCTTCTCAATCATTTTGAATGCAATAAAAGTAGATTGATATTGAAAAATGATAAGGTGAAAAATTACATATTTAGGGTAAAAACAGGAAAGTAGAGATGTTTAGTGCTTCTCTTTGAATTGCTTTGGTGAAAGTCCAGTCTTTTTTCTGAAAAATTTAAAAAAATTAGTTGGGTCATCGAACCCTGCTTGGTAGGCAACTTCGGTGAAAGAAAGTTGTGAATTAATTAAAAGACTTTTGATTTGGAAAATTACAATTTCATCAATAAAAGCTTTGGCTGTTTTACCAATAACACTTTGTGTAATATTGTTTAATGTTCGAGCAGTAACACCCATTTTTTTTGCATAATAAGTCACTTTTTTACTTTCAAAACACTCGTTCTCAATGAGCTTTTGTAAAGTAAGAAATTTGAAGTGGTAATTTTGATTCCTTAAAAAGACATTATCTTTTGATTTTAGCCGAAAAAGTTTGTGTATCAAAACTTGTATAAAGCTTCTAATTATTTCAGTAGAATGATTGTCATTCACATTTAAATATTCTTTTTCTAATTGATGAATGAGGCTTTCTACTTCAATAAAATCACTATTACTAAGTTGTAGTTTGGGTGAACTCAGCATCTCATTGAATAATTGAAGTAGTTTTAAGGATGCAATTTTGTCAGAATAGCGGATGACAAAATCGTCTGTAAAAACTAGAAATTTTCCTTTGGCATTACTTTTAAAAAATTTGTGTGTATTTCCTTTTCGTAGAGTGAAAACTGTTCCTTTTTTGTAGGTATAATCTTTATAATTGATATTATGCTTTCCTTCTTTTTGGGTGATAATGACTATAACATAAAAGGAAATTTTATGATGGTCAAATTGATTGTGGTCTTTTGGTTTTCTGGCGATGATATCCTCTAAGTTTACCATATCAAAATAATCATTTCCAGTTTGTTTATTGTCGAAGTTTATTTTTTTCATTTTCATATCTACATTGTAATCGGTTGTTTTTTCGATAATATGTTTTCTTTTCTTAATGAGAAAGAAAAGGTAAAGAAAATATACTGAAGACTAAATAGTTTTCGGATTAAATCAAACAATAGTTACTAATGATGATCCTGAAACTGGAAATCGTTAAGTTTATCTTTACCTTTTCTCTACGATCTATAATATACAGAAACCAAAATGGTTTTCGGATTGCCAAACGATTAAAACTACTGAAAGTCAAACCTTAGCTACCTATGATGATCCGAAAACCGAATACCGGCAGGTATATTTATAAGGTATCTTTATTTAACCACAATCATTTTGCCACTTATAAATCCTTGATGGTTACTAAAACGATAGCTGTAATAACCATTAGTCAAATGGCTACCATCATAAGTAAATCTGTTAATACCTTCAGTTAATGTTATCGTTTGGCTACTCATTTCTTTTCCTGTAAAATCAAATACCTGAAACTGGAATTTTCCTTCTTCGACAAGGTATATTTCAAAATTAGTATTGCTTTTGAATGGATTAGGAGCTAAGTTAATACTCGCTGAAGTTATCTCTTGTTTTGCAACCTTAGATAGTGCGATAGATTTTTCAGATGGCGACCCACTATTACTGCTGTTGGCATATTGAATAGTAACTGAAGCCTCATCATCCTCTGCTGGAATTCCAGTTGTATTATTACCAGGGGTAGAATCGGGGTCAAGCTCATTAGCAATGAAAATTTGAACAAAATTGGTAATAGGTTGGTCTTGTACTAGTGTGAATAAATCCAATTCTAATATCGCCGTTTGACCTGCTCCCAAAAAGTCTATCGTCCATTTTCCAAAGTATAGATTATAATTACCATTGTTAGTAGTAGAGTTGGTGTAAACCATTCCATCTGGCAAACCAGCATTTACTTCGATACCTGTTGCGATCGCTTCACCATTATTTGTAACAGAAATAGTATAAGGCACTATTTCATAAATGTCGTATGTGTCGTTTTCTGTTGTAATGCTTATTTCGAGATCATTATTGCCAGAATTAGTTCCGAACCCTCCATTAGGTTTTGGGAATATAGTGACAGATGCTTCATCGTCTTCCATTACTTCTCCTTCACTGCTATCTGGTGTTGAATCGGCATCTGGCTGATCTAATGCGACAACTTGACTAAAGTAAGTAATTTCTTGATCTTCTACAAGTGTAAATAAGGTAAGGTTTAATACAGCGGATTGACCTGCATCTAATGTTGGAATTGTCCAGAGACCGATGAATGGTGTAAAATTACCATTAGTTGTATTATGCGAAGCATGAACCAATCCATTTGGCAAAATAGCTTCTACTTCAATATTAGTAGCAGTAGCATCTCCTTCATTTGTTAGAGTGAAGACATAATCTACCGTTGTATATTGATCGTACAATTGATTAACTACTTCAGCATTTAAGTTTAAATCTACTCCTGTACTAGATATTGCATCATCGCCCCATTTGCCATTGCTATGAGCCCATTGGTCTTGAGGAGGAATGACTTGAATGGCATCCCAATGTTCTACAATTTTACCATTTTCCATTCGGAATAAATCATAGTAAGCGTAAGGATTATCTGGGTCTTGTCCAGTAATGTCAGGACCTTGAGACATGACTAAACCAAAATTGCCGAGTACATGTATAAATTTAACGTCATCATAAAACGATACACCAGTTTGTCCTTCCAAAGAAGCCAAGAAAGCGCCATCTGTTCCTGCTCCTACACTATGCTGAACATAGTTGTCAATGTCAAAATAATCTCGAACATCTGTCCAGTCACCATTGACAAAAAGGGTTTGTGCCATCTCTTCAAGTAAGGTTTTATTCGCATCGGTTTGCTCTAAGTCAGTTGCGGGAGTAGCTACACCATCTGTTTGAGTGGTACCGTCCATATCGTCTATAACAGCTACAATATTATCCCAATGCTCTACTGCAAAACCATCTTCAAATCGCCAAACTTCGTATAAAATATTGTCGGTGTTCGAACCGAAAAACTCTCCCCAAGTACCACCTAAGGTTGTTTGTGCAAAGACATAATCACCTACTTCAAATGATCGATGAATATCAACAGTAATACCAGTAGGCTGTCCGCCGTAAAAACCAGCAATCGGTTCTTTCCCATCAGGAACACCTAGGTTATGTTGGATATAATCATTGCGAATCCATTTTATCACAGAGGGGTCACCGTTAATAAGACCTGTATTAAAGGCTCTTGCTTTTTCTTCGTTACTTAATTCTTCATTCATATTTAAACTGATGAAAAAAGATACACCTGGTTTAAGATCATAGCCTTCACTAATTTCGACTACGATAACCGTTTCAGAATCTATTCTTACATCTACTGATGTATGATTACTACTTGCGCTTGTAATATTGTGAGGCTCAGAGAAGGTAAAGTAATATCTGTCGAATTTTCCTTCAGGGAAAACACCAAAAACGTTAGACCAAAACGGATGGTCTTCATCGGGTAAAACTGTAAATTCAATGGAGTTTTCTGTTAAATCAATATTATATAAACCACTAAGGTCAAATGGAAGTCCTGTTGCTGAACTTGGCTGCGCTAATGCCATTGGAAACTCTGAAGTCGCATTTGAAAGCATTGCAAATTCATCGAAAGCATCATCTGATTGTCCAAATAAACTAGGGTAAGTTACCTCTGGTTCACCTGGATCTTGCAAGGTGTTTCTGAGTGTAATGTCTACACCTTGATGAAGCGCATCGCCCCATTTGCCATTGCTATGAGCCCATTGGTCTTGAGGAGGAATAACTTGAATGGCATCCCAATGTTCTACAATTTTACCATTTTCCATTCGGAATAAATCATAGTAAGCGTAAGGATTATCTGGGTCTTGTCCAGTAATGTCAGGACCTTGAGACATGACTAAACCAAAATTGCCGAGTACATGTATAAATTTAACGTCATCATAAAACGATACACCAGTTTGTCCTTCCAAAGAAGCCAAGAAAGCGCCATCTGTTCCTGCTCCTACACTATGCTGAACATAGTTGTCAATGTCAAAATAATCTCGAACATCTGTCCAGTCACCATTGACAAAAAGGGTTTGTGCCATCTCTTCAAGTAAGGTTTTATTCGCATCGGTTTGCTCTAAGTCAGTTGCGGGAGTAGCTACACCATCTGTTTGAGTGGTACCGTCCATATCGTCTATAACAGCTACAATATTATCCCAATGCTCTACTGCAAAACCATCTTCAAATCGCCAAACTTCGTATAAAATATTGTCGGTGTTCGAACCGAAAAACTCTCCCCAAGTACCACCTAAGGTTGTTTGTGCAAAGACATAATCACCTACTTCAAATGATCGATGAATATCAACAGTAATACCAGTAGGCTGTCCGCCGTAAAAACCAGCAATCGGTTCTTTCCCATCAGGAACACCTAGGTTATGTTGGATATAATCATTGCGAATCCATTTTATCACAGAGGGGTCACCGTTAATAAGACCTGTATTAAAGGCTCTTGCTTTTTCTTCGTTACTTAATTCTTCATTCATATTTAAACTGATGAAAAAAGATACACCTGGTTTAAGATCATAGCCTTCACTAATTTCGACTACGATAACTGTTTCAGAATCAACTCGTACATTTACGGAAGTATGATTACTGCTAGCGCTTATAATGTTATGCGGTTCAGAAAAGGTAAAATAATATCTATCGAATTTTCCAGCAGGGAAAAGCCCAAAAACGTTAGACCAAAATGAATCGTTTTCATCAGGTAAAACATTAAATTCGATGCTTGTTTCTGTTAAATCAATATCGTAAAGTCCACTAATATCGCCGAATGGTGTATCTGATTGTGCTAAAGCGGTTGGAAATTCTGATACTGAATTTGAAAGTGTAGCAAATTCATCAAAAGCGTCTTCGGCTTGTCCAAATAAACTAGGGTAAGCCAATTCCGGCTCACCTGGATCTTGCAAGGTATTTCTTAACGTAATATCGATGCCTTCAGTAAGTGCAGGTGTTTGGGTATAGGAATTGGCTATACATGCTAACATGGATAGTAAAAAGATCAATTTTTTTTTCATGTGATTGAATTAATTTAAAAATTAAGAAATTAGTGCTTGATTTACTTCACTAAATATTCTGATTGGCAATGAAGTAGCTTGATGAGTTAGTTTAAGGGAACAGACAAAAAATTACGTGTTCAAAATTGGATCGGAAATTAAAGTAGTTTGGCAAAGTAGAACTTTACCTACCGCTATTGGTTTTAATAATCACTAGT
>JAHDIP010000420.1 GCA_020630735.1 Saprospiraceae bacterium
TTGACAAAATAAGTGATCTAATTTTATCACTTAACTTTTGGCTTCTTCCTTTTAAAGTATTGGTCAGCAATAATAGTAAAGTTTCAGGTTGTTTTGCTTAGTATTCGCCTCAAGCCGGCTAGGCTTTCCTTTTTTGCATCGCCAAAAAAAAGGAAGAAAAAACGCTAGAAAATATAAACTCACTCCGTTCAGACAATATATTTTCCAAGCCCACCCACTACTTTATTTGCAGTACTATACCTACTGGTATTCAGTTTAAGGATCATCATTGGTAGCTACCCTTTGATTCTCAGTAGCTTTAATCGTTTGGTAATCCCAAAACCACTTTGGTTTCAGTATACTAATGCAATTTGTAGAAATAGGTCTTTGATCTATTTTACTAAGTTGATGACATTCATCTCTAATGATACTCCTATATCATTAGCTTCATTCACTATTTTACACTTGTCCCTTTCTTTTTCTACATTATCCGAAAAAAAATAAAAAAAATCATTTTCTTTTACGTCCTTTTCTAATCTCTCGTATCTTATAAGTGAAATCAGATAAGAAAACATTTTTGTAGCCATACTTTTAGTAAGTCATTTATCTAAAATACTCTTGAAAAACAAAACCAACATAGCAAATCTAGTAAAACAGGTGAGAAAAAAAGATGTTTCTGCCATGAAGAACATCTACGACCTCCTTGCCAAAGAAATGATGGCAAGTAGTTTACGAATCACCAATAGCTACTCAGATAGTGAGGATATTCTTCAAGAGGGATTTATGGATTCATTCCAAAAAATTGGACAACTAAAGGACGATGCAAAATATATCGGCTGGCTCAAACGAATGATTATCAATAAAAGCATTCGGCATGTCGAAAAAAGGCGAAACTTTATTCCTGTTACAACAATCGAAAATATTCCTGAAGAAATTGAAACAGATAATTGGTACGAAGGCGTCTCTTTTTCTTCTATTAAAGCGGCCATACAGGAACTTCCAGATGGATGTAGAGAAATATTTTCACTGTATTTATTAGAAGGATATAAGCATAAAGAGGTCGCTACTATGCTAGGTATCTCTCTATCGACTTCAAAAAGTCAGTACCGATATGCTTTAAGTTTATTACGAGAAAAATTAATTCCTATACATGAATAATTTTGAAAAACATTTACAAGATAATAAAGAGCGTCTAGAGCCGAAAGAACTAGATCCTAAAATTTGGTTGTCGATAGAAAATGAGATGCTCAAGCAAAAAAGTAGTCGTGTTATACGATTAGCAAAATATATGGCGGCAGCTTCTATTGCTTTGTTTATCGGAATGTTTGTGTTTATGAATCAACAGCAGATGACAAGCGAAGAAAAACTACTTTCACAATTTAATTTGAGTGAATATAAGTTTACTCAGCAAGTAGCAAGTAGAAAACAAAAGTTAGCCAATACAACTATACCAAAAGATAAATTAGAAGATCTCCAAATTCTGTTGCAGCAGTTAGAATTCTTAGATAAGCAGTTTCAAGATTTTGTCGATTATATTGACGAAAACGGTTATCAAGAATTTATCGGAAATCAAATTATCAATCATTACAAATCTAAGATCAAACTGTTGGATAAAATTCAGCAAGAGATCGAAAAAATAAATTATTATGAAAATAAAAAACCTTCTAACAGCGAGCCTGTTGAAATCAAGATTTAATGGTCATTTGATTGTTGCTCTTTTACTCTTCATCTGTGGTACTACTACTGCACAAACAGAAAAGGTTTTTGAAAAAGAATATACCACAAACGAGCAAGTTCATATCGTTTCAAATGTGCCTACAGATTTCAATCTTCATATGGATGGACGATTTATCTGCGATAACACAAAAGACCGCTACATCTTAACTGGAAAAAACGAAACGGCTATCGTAAATATTAGCAAAGAACTCAACATACATACCTGGGAGAAGGATGTCATCCGACAAGAAGTAAAGGTCGTAGCAGACATAGAAGATAATGCCCTTGCTAAAGAATTTTTAAATAGTATAAAAATCGACCTCAAAAAAAGTGCAAATGGTCAAATAGCTATAGATTGCAATATGAATATCAAAAGTATATACCTTAAAAATAGTTTCTTTGGTGGCGACCAATGTACTGTTGTTCTTGATAATGGAAAAAAAATTGATGTAAAAGGATTGCTTTTAGAAACGACCTTGTATATTCCTAAAAATGCCAATCTAACTGTAGAAGGAAGTAGAAACTGTACAATTATGCTTGATGATATAGATGGAGACGTTGAATTTAATCTATCCTATGCAGAAGTATATGGCAAGACTGCTAATAAAGTAAAAGCAAACTTGAACTACTGTTATAATTTTATTTTTGATCAAATAACATCGGCGGAAATCAACGCTATAAATTCGGGAATAAATATTAAATCTTCTGACTTTTTAGAAATAGGAAAAAACAAATTACCTAACCGTTGCGTAGCTCGATCATTACAAAACAAAATAAAGTCCAATGCCTTCCAAAATATATTTCATTTTACGGAAGCTAATGAAATCATTATTTTCCAATCTGCAAATGATGAATACAGTATAGGGAAAGTAAAAAAAATGAAAATAAATAATGCAGCCTTTAGTCAGATTCAAGTCGATTATGTTGATAAAACATTTAATCTAAGAGCAAAAAATTCCGATGTTACTATTTCGAAAGTAAATAAAGATTTCAAGGAATTGAATTTGAATAATACTTTAGGAAGCATTAGTGTCAATGTAGAAGAAGGAGCTTCTTATTATTTGAGTATTCCGAAAGACAATTATACCGAATACAAACTGAATAGAAATTTTAAATCAGTAGAAAGTAATAATAGTTCTGAACAATCTTTTCAGGTAGGAAACGGCGAAGCAAAAGGGATGATCTATATTAATTGCGATCGATGCAAATTTGATATTTCGTAAGTAAGAATAAAAATATAAGATTCTTTGACCTTTTCTGGATCGATTTGATCATAAGTCGATTTTAGGTGTGGGCTTATTTTCAGTATTTCAAAATAAAAAAGCCATATGCTTCAGAAGCATATGGCTTTTTTGATCTCGTTTAGCTA
>JAHDIP010000114.1 GCA_020630735.1 Saprospiraceae bacterium
GTTGTTTTTAGAGAGGATTGTAAACTCATATCCGATTGTTTTCATTTAAAATGAGGTTCTATTAATTCTGAAGAATTACGGACAGTTATTGTGGGTAGATTGGGTATTGTTTTACAAAAAAATTAGATGGAACTTTAGACTTCCTCTTCTTTACGGTTGCGCCACCACATATAGCCAATGCCTCCTACCAAAAGATAAGGCATTACTAGCATATATAAGATACCTGCATTTAGTCCTCGACCTGCCGAGCCACCGTCTTTCAGGTTTTGTTCTGCTGACATTTTACACATCGGGCATTGAGCTTGTACTTCTACTGTTGAGAAGCTCAAGGTAAAAACCAAACTTAGTGTAAATAGCAATTTTGATATTTTTTTCACTTCAATTTATTTTAGAACAAAGATACAAAACTCTAAGGATAATAGGGCATCAACATTAGGTAGCAAAGCGGTCCTGTAATAGCCACATAAAGCCATAAAGGATACACCCATTTTGCCATTTTACGATGCGCTGCAATCTGGTTTGTATATGCTTTTATAAAGGTAAAAAGAATAAAAGGCAATGTCAATGCAGCCAAAACAATATGCGTAAAAAGGATAATTAAATAGAAAGTTCGAATACTGCCTACTGCTGCTTTTTCGGCAGCATCTACGAGTCCATCGTGATTAATGTCTCCAAATTTCACTTCTGAAGCAGTGTAGTGATACACAACATAGAGCAATAAAAACAATATCGAAAATGTAAAGGCTGCATAAATTGATTTGCGATGCGCTTCTACATTTTTATTTTTGATAAAATATAATGCTGCTATCAGCGCCAAAGCAGCTAAGGCATTTAGCCCAGAATAAAACGGTGGTAAAAAACTAAAATCTACCTCAATGTCAAAATGATTTCCGTGTGTAATAACAACTAAAGCAAATACAACAATCGTAGCAATAATAGCTGCGATATTTAACTTTTTTGCTTGCGCTAAATTGGGCTCTCTTTCGTAAATACTTTTTTCCATTTCTATTTTTCTTTTTCTCTTTTAACTTCTATGGTACTTCTTTTTTCTCTTGGCAAAATAACAGCAAGGTGTTCGACCAATCGTTTGATCTGAGCCTCTTCTCTAAAATCATAATAATTTCGAATCATCCCTTTTGTATCAATCAATACGAAATAAGGATAGGAAACTGGTAATTGTTGATCAACTACTAATTTGTAAGCTGCTGTATCTGCCTTTGGTTCCATTGTCGGACGCTTATAGTCGTTCAATAAAAGTGAAGGAATCGCTTCGCCACTCAAAAATAAACATTGTGGGTCATCTTCTAGTCCATCTTCAATTAAGATCTGTCTTAGTTCGTCAGCATTTGTTCTGGAACCATCCAAACTATGAATCATAAAGAACAAGTCTTTGCGATCATCAAATTGAAAATGTAAGCGTTTGAGTTGTTTAAAGGCAAGTGATGTTTCTGTTCCAGTTGGGCTTAAAAAGCTGGCTAGCAATATATGTTTTTTCGTAAGTTCTTTGGTAAAAGGATCTCCTTCTTGAGTGGTCAGTTGATAATCCGATATCTCTCCATATCGCTTAAGTTGAGCCCAAACATCCTTCTGGTATTGAAAACCTGTTTTAAGATAATACCATGAACCTGCTGGAAGTACTACTAACAAAAAAAGTACCCCTATTGTTCTTAATATTTTCCCACTTTGTGAATTATCCTCGTTCATTGATTTTCTAATTTATTGAAACTTGTTACAAAGATAAAACAAAATAGATTTCATTATTGTTTTTAGTATCCAATAGATTTAACAAAAAAGGCGAGGTTTAATACCTCGCCTTTTTTGAAATTCTTAATTGATATATTTCGTATCATCAGGATTGTATATCATCCCTATGGGTTTGATCGATTCTTCAGAAGTTTGTTCATCTTTTTCTTTGATCAACTCTCTACGGTCACCCCAAGCATCTCCCTCTTGAAAGAATGCAATAACACCCCAAACAAGCAGGCCCATTGGCAACAAAACCGTCAACGCTAATCCTTTGGCTTCATACTTCATGTGCATAAATTCGAAAATAATAAAGTATGCTTTATATAAAGAAAGAGCAATTAATAAAAAACCTACTACAACCAATACTACAGTAGATGTTTCAACACCGCCAATAATATATCCTTTACCAAAAAGAGAAATAAAAACCTCGATCAATGTTACTACTGCTAGTAGTATAAGACCAAAATATACTTTTTTAATTGACTCTTCGTAACTTGAATGTCCCATCTTATTATTGAGTTTATTATTTTAAATATTAATTATAAAAAAGGTATTACAATAAGTAGAATACTAAGAATACAAATACCCAGACCAAATCGACAAAGTGCCAATACAAACCGATTTTTTCTACCATTTCGTAGCCATTTCGACGCTTCACATATAGACCACTAGCTACATTCAGACAAATAATGATCAAAAAGACAACACCTGATAATACGTGGAAGCCGTGAAAACCTGTAATGAAGAAAAATAAAGCACCAAATGATTTTGGACCAAATGCTTCTTGTTTTACTACTCCTACATCTCTTCCTTCTGTTACTTTATACTTTCTATGTACAAATCCTTCTTTATCGACATACTCATGCTTAAGATCAACATCTTTTCGAATATTGTCATGTGCAGCTCCATGTCCATGCCCATCATCATGTGCATCGTGTCCATGTCCATCTCCATGCCCTGCTTCAGCACCATGATCACCTCCATGTCCGTGTCCATGACCATCCTTGTGAATTAAAAAGCTATCACCAGGTTTGAATATATCTGAGGATTCCGTTCCATCTGCATTAAGATAAACGCCATGATCGATATGAGTTCCAAAAGGATTTCTATTCACTGTCATATGCTCGTGAGCAATAAGGTTGGTCCACTCCCAAGCTTGGCAACCTAAGAAACCTGCACCACCGATAATGGTTAGGATCATCCAATACACAACACCATTTTTATTTTCTCGATGCCCTTCCTGTACTGCACGTACCATCGTTACTGAACTAATGATCAATAAGAATGACATAAAGGTTACGAAAATAAGGGGAGCGTGACCTCCAGGAAACCACTCGTGAATTCCGAAGGGAGCTGTTTTAAATACAAAATCTGGTACAGGCCAAGTAGGGCTACTAAAACGTAAGGTACCATAAGCAATCAAGAAGCCTGCAAAAGTAAAGGCATCCGAAAGCAAGAAATACCACATCATCAGTTTACCATAACTGACCTCAAAAGGCTGTGCCGCACCTGACCAAGCGTCAGTGTTTTCTCCATCTTTGTGGTGTACATCGTCGTGTAGTACAGTATCTGTTGCCATTTAAAAATTTTTAGTTGAGTAATGACCAAATCATTACACTGCTTGTTTATATCACAGCTTAAGAACGAGCTTTTAGAATAGTCATTCTTTACTGCTGTAGAATAAGAAATACAATTAAATAAATCCAAAGTATATCAACAAAATGCCAATAAAGCATTGTTAATTCTAAACGTAATTTTCGGATAGCAGTTACTTTATAGGTCAATTTAAATGCATGAACCAATGCAACTGTTAATGCTCCGATACCACCCAATACATGGGCAGCGTGCAATCCAGAAAGAACATATAAAAATGATCCTGAAGGATTACCTGTTAATTCAATCCCTATAGATTGAAGGTGTAACCAACCTTGATATTGAGTGACTACAAAAGCAATTCCCAATACAAATGTCAAAATTAAGTTCGTTCTATAAGCCCTAGCCTTACCATTCATAAATGCCCGATAAGACAAATGTAAAGTAAGGCTGCTTAATAAAATTACTCCTGTGCTGTATAGAAATATATCAGGAATTCTAAACTCTAACCAATTTCCTTGTGCCTGACGAACAACATAAGCACTCATCAATGCGGTAAACATCATTAGGATACTCGCAATACCTGCCCAAAGTGCAAATTTCTTGGGATGAATCTTATTTCTATATTTTGGTTCTGTTACTGCCACATTCATGTTGAAACCTATATTTTATCTAACCATAAAACAATCAATGCAATAGGGAGATAGAAAAAGGAACTAAACATTAATTTTAAAGCAGCTTCTTTTGTACATTTTTTGTACAAGTCCCAGCCGAAATAAGCATAAGCAATTCCTAATACAGCTAAAATTATCGCAGATACAATTCCTGTAATGCCCATAAAATAAGGTGCAATACTTACAGGAATTAACATTAAGGCATAAATAAAAGATTGCCTTCCAGTATTACTATCCAATTTTCCATCCTTTGATGGTATTAAACGATAGCCTGCATTTGTATAGTCTTCGTGTCCAACCCAAGCAATTGCCCAAAAATGAGGAAACTGCCAAAAGAATTGAATACCAAATAAAACTAAAGCCAAAGCGGTCAATTCTCCTTCGAACGCAACACAACCAATCATCATTGGAAGTGCTCCTGGAATTGCCCCTACAAAAACAGCAATCGGAGAAACACGTTTCATTGGGGTATATACAAAAGCATAAATAATCAATGAAATTGTTCCTAGTAATGCTGTCCAAGGATTAAAAAGAGCTAAAAGTACTATACCAAAAAGACTCATAAAACCTGCAGCCAAAACAGCTTCCGAAGAAGTCATTCTACCAGAAGGAATTGGTCGGTTAGCCGTACGTTTCATCAAGCTATCAAAGTTCTTTTCTAAAACTTGATTAAGTGCATTCGAAGCACCTGTAACTAAAAAGCCACCTAATGCCAAAATACCAACCGCTGCCCAATTAATAGCTCCAGTACTGGCAATCAAAAAAGCCATGACTGCTGAAAACACAACCAACATTGAAAGTCGTACTTTGACCAACATCTTATAGTCGTTGATCTTCTGACTTATGCCCGAAAGTTGATTTGTACTATTTGCTACTTTTGTATTAGACACCTCTTGTTTGCTCTAGTTATTATTTATAATATTAATGACTTTCTTCTTCGTTCTCCCCTAGCGGAACATACTGTGGGATAAATTCATTTCCGTCTTTACCATAATCGTACGCCCAACGGTGAACAGTTGGAATATTGCCTTCCCAGTTACCGTGACCAGCATTGATAGGTGTAGTCCATTCTAAAGTAGTTGCACCCCAAGGGTTCTTAGTCGTCATTTTTTTACCATACCAAATACTATAGAAAAAGTTGATTACAAATAATACTTGTAATGCAAATACTATGATTGCAGCAATTGTAATAAACTTATTCATATCAGCAAAGTGTGAGAAAGTATCAAAACTATCAAATTTGTAGTAACGACGTGGTACTCCAGCCATACCTAAATAGTGCATTGGCCAGAAGATCGCATAAGCTCCAATCATTGTTCCCCAGAAGTGAATCCTTCCTAGAGTCTCGTTCATAAAACGACCATACATTTTAGGGAACCAGTTGTAGATACCCGCAAACATACCAAAGAATGCTGCAATACCCATAACAATATGGAAGTGAGCAACTACAAAGTATGTATCGTGCATTTGAATATCAATCGCAGAGTTTCCTAAAAAGATACCTGTTAAACCACCAGAAATAAACATAGATACAAACCCGATGGCAAAGAGCATGGCCGAAGTAAACCGAATATTACCACCATACAAGGTAGTAATCCAGTTAAACACTTTCACGGCGGACGGTACAGCAATAATCAATGTAAAGATTACAAAGAAATTAGAAATAAATGGATTGACACCTGACATAAACATGTGGTGAGCCCACACAATAAAAGATAAAAATCCAATAGCTAAAATCGAGTATACCATCGCTTTGTAACCAAAAATTGGTTTACGTGCATGAACAGATAATACTTCTGATACGAGTCCCATTGCAGGTAAGATAATGATATATACCTCTGGGTGACCCAAGAACCAGAATAAGTGCTGATATAAAATTGGGCTACCACCGACAAAGTCTAAAGCTTGCCCATTAACGAATATTTCACTCAAGTAGAAACTTGTACCTAAACTACGGTCAAGTGTCAATAATAATAAACCTGATACTAATACTGGGAATGATAAAAGTCCCAAGATAGCCGTAACAAAAAATGCCCAAATTGTCAGTGGCATTCTCCACATGGTCATACCTTTAGTACGTAGGTTTAAAACAGTAGTGATATAATTGATACCACCAAGTAGTACAGAGACTACGAAGAAGACCATACTAACAATCCACATAGTCATACCAGCCCCCGATCCTGACGAGGCTTGGGGCAGGGCACTCAGCGGCGGATAGGCAGTCCATCCTCCAGAGAAAGGTCCAGTACTTAGGAATAATGATAAAAACATCACCAAACCAGCTAAGAAAAAGAACCAATAGGAAAACATATTTAGCATCGGCGAGGCCATATCCCGAGCACCGATTTGTAAGGGAATCAACAAATTACTAAAGGTTCCACTCAGTCCAGCGGTCAATACAAAGAATACGATTATCGTACCGTGCATCGTCACAAGAGCGTAATAAAACTCAGGAGCAAGTGTACCAATACCCGCATCATTTACTACAATCCATTTACCTAAGATAGGTTTTAACCAAGTCATACTTTCTTCAGGAAAACCTAATTGTAATCTGAAGATAATTGACATTGCCGCACCGATTAATGCCCAAAACATTCCTGTAATAAGAAATTGCTTGGCAATAATCTTATGGTCCATGCTAAAGATATAGTGAGTTATAAAACCAGACTGATATTTATCTCCATGATGGTGTTCATGAAAATGATCATCATAGCCTTGTTCTTTTATCAATAAATCTTCATCATAAGTTGTTACACTAGCCATGCTAAAAATATTTATAAAGTATGTTTAAATTTTTATACGTTAAATACCAAAATTAAAACATGCTATTAGTTAGTAGGCTCCGATATAGGAGCATTATTTTTTACTGATAATATTTTGAACTCCGTTCTTCTGTTTTTCTTTCTATTTTCTGGAGTATCATTTTCAACAACTGGACTATTTTGTCCATATCCTACCGCACGTAAGCGATCAGCAGCAATACCACCTTTTGTAGTCAAGTAGTTGTAAACTGCATTTGCACGAGCATCTGAAAGAGAAAGATTACTAGCAGGATCACCAACATTGTCTGTATGACCAGCTACTTCAATCTTCATTTCAGAATATTTCTTCAATATAGAAACTAAGTTTTCTAATTCATATTTAGAATCTGGAGTAAGTGTTGCAGAACCTGTAGCAAATGTTACATAGTCTAATCGTAAAATACGATCTGCTTCATTTTCAGAAGTAATTGCTTTTTCAACAGCACTAGAGAAGTTCATAGAACGATTCTTGATATCGTAATCCAATAATTTTCCTTTAAATGGATCAGCATCTGTATTACGAATAGACGTTAGGTAGTAAGATTGTTGCTCACCTAACCATTTTACATATTCTTCTTCAGAAACAATACGAACAATACGCTTCATACTAAAGTGACCAGTACCACATAATTCAGCACAAGCTAATTCGTAGTTAAATGCTTCCCACTTTTTAGGTCCGTCTGGTTCGTCTGGATCTGCAGGATCATTATATTCTGGAACAGTTCTTAGAGCCTGACGATATTCTTCTGTTGTTTTTACAGGAGTAAAAACAAAGTATGTAGGTAAACCAGGAACAGCATCCATTTTTACTCTAAAGTGAGGTAAATCAAAATTGTGTAATACATCACGTGCCATAATTCGAACACGAACTTTTCTTCCTACAGGTAAAACGATTTCACTAGGATGGAAATCATCCAAATTTTTTGTATCCGTCCAAACTTGTCCTAGAGGATTTACACCATCAATTTTTTTAAAATCACGTGTTCCTAATTTTCCGTCATTTCCAGGATAACGCAACAACCAAGCAAACTGCATACCCGTCGCCTCTATCTCGATATACTCATTATCATTTTGAGGAATTAAAGTAGAAACAGCATCTTGAGGTACATCCGCCATTACTTCGTTCCAAGCATCCAAACCACCAACAACTAAGAACGTCATTACTACAGCAGGTACGGCTGTCCAAATTACTTCTAACTTGGTATCGTGTGCCATGAATAATACATTTCTTCCATCTTGGTGTCTGTATTTATATGCAAACCAAAATAAAAGAATTTGGGTAATGATGAATACAATACCTGTAAAGAATAAAGTAATATTAAATAGTGAATCTAAGCTATATCCATGCTCAGAAGCCGATTCATGCGGTCCATAACCTAGCATCCAGTTCTGATAATAAATAGCTGATGCTACACATAAAACTAAAAAGAGAATCATAAAGACAACACCAAAAGCGGCATTTCTATTATTGCTATCTTTTTCTGCTTGTTCTTCACCTCTAATCTTAGATGCAAGCTCTGTGATTTTTCCAATCTGAACGACAATGACTGCTAAGAGTATGACGCACAATATTGCAATTAAACCTACCATAATTTTTCTTAGTTGAGTATCTGGTGAAAATACACCGAACTTCTTTTAAGTAAAGACTACTTGAAAAATACTCCTTACTACAAATATAATTAATTTACTACCTTTTATCTATTCAAAATACCTTGAGAATTTATTTTGATTTGTTCTAAATAAATTTAAAACAAGCGATTCTCATGAACAATTTTACACATGGTGATGTAAGCTTTCGCCTAAATAAGGATCATTTTTAGGAACCAACGATGCTTTTGCTAATTGTCCTAATACAACATATAAAAACAAGGCTAAGAAACCTAAGAATATACCTATTTCTAAAAATCCTGGCAATGTAAATCCAGAAACGAATCCTTGAACTCCATGTGCTGCATGACCATGGTCTCCTCCAGCACTGTGTGCTGCATGATACGCATGATCAGCGTTTATTTTTGCACCTGGCTTAATCATCATGAAGAAGTCCCACCAGTGGCCGAAGAAAGTCAATAAACAGCAAAGAATCAATGTACCATATTTACGCTTCGTAGAGTTACGCATCAAAATTAAGAATGGTAATACGAAGTTCATCACCAAGTTTCCATACCATAATACAGGATAATTGGTAACACGCTCTTTGAAATAGATTGTTTCTTCACCAATATTCGCATACCAAATAAGCATGAACTGAGAGAACCACAAGTACGTCCAGAACACTGAAAAGGCAAATAATAGTTTACCTAAATCATGTATGTGTTCGTCTGTTACTTGCTCATAGTAACCTTTAGATTTCAACCATATAATGGTCATAATAGTTAATGCTAATGCAGAAACAAACCAACTTGCTGTAGAGTACCAAGCAAACATGGTACTGTACCAGTGAGAGTCAATTGACATTACCCATTGCCAGATCATAGCTGCACTAGAGAAAGCAGCAATCGGTAAAAAGAAAGCTGAAAACTTGCGGTAACGCTCGTGGTGTTCAAAATCTGTTGTACCTTCTGTATCTTCTGCTACAGAGATTCTTCTCATCGGTACAGCAAAAACGAAGTACCACATTCCGATGAAACCGATCGTACCAAAGGTATACCAGTATTTATTTAAGAAGCCCGCTTTCCCTGCTAATATAGGATCATAAGCTGGACTATTAGGGTCAGTTATGCCATCTGCTGCCCAATGGTACAAATGGTGAAAATGCCCCCAAACTCCTGCTATGATAACCAGCATCAAGAGCAATCCAACGATTAGGAATTGAGAGTATGCTTCCCAAACTCTTTTCATTACAACATACCAACCGCCATAAGCAGTCGTAAACGCAGCAAGTACGAATAGGGAAATAAAGGAAATACCAGTAAAAAATACGGTATTGTGTAAAAAGTTAGACCAGAACCTCATGTGATAAGGTACTGTATTATCTAAAAAGCTAAGTCCTAAACAAATAGCGCCAAGGATAATAAATCCGATAAGCGTTGTTCGTTGTTTGCCTTCAAAGGTAAACTGATTATTCATCTTTTAGTATTCTTCTATTCTTTGAATAAATCTTATTAATTTTTTGTGCAACGATTATTTATGATCGTCACCATCATGCTTGTGACCTTCGCCACTCCCCTCTTTATGGTCGTCATGTCCATGTCCATCAGTATCATGACTGCCTTCAACTTTATGTTCAGTACCATGTACTCCAGTATCGTGTGTTGCACCTTCGTGATGTACTTCACCGTGTCCATGTCCTGTAGTACCTTCGTGTCCGTCACCATGATGACCTGCTCCATGAGTAGCACCATCAATATGATGAGCAATAGGAGCAATAGAACTACCAGGTATATCTATAGCATTTAAAGTATTTGCTGTTTCGCTATACACTGTCCCATTAGATTTTGCTTGTAGAGAGCGGATATAGTGAATAACTTGCCAGCGTTCTTCATAAGATAATTTATCAGCATAACCACCCATTACATTTTTACCATACATAATAGAGTGATAATAGCGTCCATTGGATGCATTAATAAATTCATCTGATAAAAAGTTTGCTGGTTGAGCAGGATAGACTTGATTTGGATTATCTTCAGAAACTAGGTAACCATTACCGTCTCCTTTGTTACCATGACAAATGCCACAGAAGGTTTCGTATAATTCTTTGGAAGAAGCTAAACCTGCATCTGTGATTGGAAAAGGATTATTGATAATCTCAGCCATTGCTCTATTACGCTCTTCTTCTGTATCGTCATAATAGTATGGAATACTTCCGTTGGCTGGAACTTTTAAGATGTCACCTTCACCTGCCATAAGGTTCATTGCTTTTTGGCGAGCACTTGCTGAGCCTGCACTATGAACTCCCATATAACCACGAGCTACTGTTCCATTTACAGGTACACGAGGTTTAGCCATAGCATAATATTCTGCTTCGGTTCCCCAAGTGTTGTAATAATAATAATCGTAATAATTCGCTTCGTATGCTAATGAGTGTGCCATGTCTGGCAAGATCTCATTTCCTTGAAAATTACCATCAGATGGTGAACAAGAACTAACGACAATGAAAAGCGTTAGGGCAAAAAGCGTGTTCAATAATATATTATATCTCTTATTCATATTTACCTATTTAAGAGGTCTATTTCTTTTGTTTAAATTACTTTGCTACTTACTTCAGAAGCACCTGTAGATTTTAAGAAACTACTGTACTTATCGATTTCAGAAGAGGATAATCCGTTTGTCTGAAAAGCGATACAAAATTTATCATCAGTAATTCTATCGTCAAGCACAGGATTGACAACACCTGGTGCTAAACCACAAACCGTATAAAAACTTACTACCATACCTATTGATGCAAACAATACTGTAAGCTCAAAGGTAATTGGAATAAAAGCAGGAACTGACCAATAAGGTTTACCACCAAATATAACTGGCCAATCACGTGTAAAAATCCATGTCATTACTCCAAAGGCAGTTAATGTACCTATTGCACCATAGACAAAACCCGCAATATGTAATCGAGATTCTTCTAAGCCCAAAAGAGGATCTAACCCGTGAACAGGAAAAGGGGTAAACACATCCATAATATCTAGATGTTGTTTGTTTGCTACTCTAATAGCATCCAACATGATTTCCTCGTCATCGTAAAGTCCGTATAATACTTCTTTATGTGCGCTCATTATATTGAAAAATTAATTGCTGATTTAAATGTTAATCTTCTATTTCGTAAATCGAAAAAATTAATGTGCATGATGATCATCATGAGAATCATGTCCATGGTCGTGAGATGCTGCATGATGGTGTGCATGTGTTGCATTTTTACCAACGTACTGATCACCACCTGTTTTCAAGATACTCTTAACCTCTGCAATTGCAACCACTGGTGCTACACGAGTAAACAATAGGAAAAGGACAAAGAATAATCCAAAAGTACCTATATAAATACCCATTTCTACCCATGTAGGATAGTAGTAACTCCAACTTGATGGTAAGTAATCACGTGCTAAAGTAGTCGCAATAATTACAAATCGCTCAAACCACATTCCGATGTTTATGAAAATAGACATAAAGAAAGTGATGAAAATATTTCTTCTAAATTTCTTAATCCAGAATATTTGAGGTGAGATTACATTACAAGCCATCATACCAAAGTAAGACCACCAGTAAATACCCGCTGCTCTATTGTAAAATGCAAATTGCTCATAAACATAACCTGAATACCACGCTACGAAAAGCTCCGTCAAATAAGCAACACCTACAATCGAACCAGTACAAAGGATGACCTTATTCATCGACTCAATATGCTCTATTGTAATATAATCTTCCAAACTTAAAATCTTACGCGTCATAATCATCAGCGTCAGTACCATCGCGAAACCAGAGAAAACGGCTCCTGCTACGAAGTAAGGTGGGAAGATGGTTGTATGCCAACCCGGAATAACTGAAGTGGCGAAATCGAAACTTACAATCGTGTGTACCGAAAGTACTAATGGTGTCGCAAGACCTGCTAGTACTAATGATAAATATTCCCAACGTTGCCAATGCTTAGCCGAACCAGTCCAACCAAAAGAAAGGAAGTTGTAAATCTTTTTACGCAATCCAGTTGCTCTATCTCTTACCGTTGCAAAATCAGGTACCAAACCAGTATACCAGAATAATAATGATACCGTGAAATAAGTACTGATCGCAAATAAATCCCAAAGAAGTGGTGAGTTAAAGTTTACCCAAAGTGGTCCACGTGAATTAGGATAAGGGAACATGAAGAAATCAAACCAAGGACGACCTGTATGTAAAGCAGGGAATAAACCTGCACACATTACGGCAAAAATCGTCATCGCTTCCGCTGCACGGTTTACACCAGTACGCCATTTCTGACGGAACAGTAGAAGGATGGCTGAAATCAAGGTACCTGCGTGACCAATACCGATCCACCAAACGAAGTTGGTAATATCCCAACCCCAGCCTATGGTACGGTTCAAGTTCCAAGCACCAATACCAAACCAGATTGTCCAAAAAATGCAAAACAGACCCACTGTTAACAAGCCTACAGAAGCAACGAAGGCAAATATCCAGGTCGCATTAGGCACACTTTCCGTCGGCGAACAGAGGTCTTCTGTAATGTCATGATAAGATTTTCCACCTGTAATTAACGGTTCTCTAATCTTAGAAACAACTGCACTCATAATTATTTTATTTAGATGAGTAGGAACTTATAAACTCCTACTTTTTAGCTCATTATTTTCTAACTATTCCTTATCGAAATAAGAAATTATTATACATCAAAAGATTCGTCTCTGTTATTTACTTTAATCGTGTAGGTAACAGATGGCTTTACATTCACCTCTTCTAAGGCAATGTAGTTTAAAGGATTTTTCAATTTTTGATTGATCTCGTTTCCTTTATCATTCAAGTCACCAAAAACAATCGCACCAGTTGGACAAGCAGCTTGACAAGCACTCACTACATCCGTATCTTTTAATTTTCTATTTTCTTTCTTCGCTGTCAACTTACCTTCCTGGATACGTTGTACACAGAAACTACATTTTTCGATAACTCCACGAGAACGAACAGTAACATCTGGATTCAAGACCATTCTAGTTAAGTTATCAGTCATATATGCATCATATTCTTGACCTGATCTTCCTCTGTTCATGTTCACCTCATTTTCAGGGAATAAATCGGCAGACATATAATCCATCCAGTTGAAACGACGTACTTTATACGGACAGTTATTTGCACAGTAACGCGTACCAATACATCTGTTATACGTCATTTGATTAAGACCTTCAGAACTATGGTTTGTCGCTGTAACTGGACAAACGTTTTCGCATGGTGCATTATCACAGTGCTGACACATCATTGGTTGGTACATCACACTTGGGTTATGTACATCACCATAATAGTATCTATCAATTCGTAACCAAGACATTTCGTGGTGACGATTTACTTCATATTTTCCAACAACTGGAATGTTGTTTTCTGCCATACAAGCAACTGTACAAGCAGCACATCCAGTACAAGCATTGATGTCTACATAAAGTCCCCAGTGGTGACCTTGAGAGTAGAACTCTTCTTTATACTCATCATATGGATATAATGTTTGCTCATTTAGGTGCTGAGCAAATTCACGTTTCTTCCCTACTTTTTCTAATTCCCCTTTAAGATCTTTTAAGCTAGTCGTATATACTACTGAACGATCTGTCAATGCCCCTTGGAAACCCAATACTTTTTCATCTACATTAATCTTTTCAGCATTTCCTTCTTCGGTTCCAGTTACACCCATTGTGTGGTGATACTGAACACAAGCAAAGTTGTCTTCGTATCCTAATACTTCAGATACTTGAACATTATCTGCATAATATTTGGTGTTTCCGTTGGCATCTATAGACAACCAAGGGAAGGTATTATTTCCTAAGTTTTTCGCTGCTTTACTAGCTACTGTACGTCCATAACCTAAGCCCATAGCTAAAGTACCAGGCATTTGTCCGAATTGAGGAATGGCAACTACTTCTGATTTTACATCATTAATAGTAAGGTCCATTCGATCAGCAGAACCTTGTCCAGTATTAGAACCTACATTTTTGAAGCCTTTGAAATTGCCTCCATCCCACTCTATCGGTACACTTAGGTAATTCCCCCAAGCACATCGAGTAACAGGATCTGGCATTTCTTGTAACCAAGGATTTTCAGCATGCTGACCAGCACCAACTCCAATTGATTCGTAGAAAGAAATTTCTAATTCAGAATTAGATGGTCTGTTTATTTTTCCGACTGCTGCAGAAACATCACCAGCAAAAGATACTGCTCTTGGCGCTTGTGCTACAGTAAACAATCCATCGTGTAATGCATTATCCCAGAACGACTGGAAGGTTGCATAGTTTGATTGTTGTGAAAACATTCCTGTTTCCCAAGCACTCTTTAAGTAGTCGTAGTAAGGTTGTTCAGATTTTGTATCTAAATTAGCACTGTTTGACCAACGTAATAAAGATTCTTCTGCTTGACGAGTGTCAAATAAAGGAGCAATAGTTGGTTGAATCAATCCATAGTGACCACGTTTTGCTTCCACATCTCCCCAAGATTCTAATAAGTGGTGTGCAGGAGCAATAATATTACATAAAGCACCAGTTTCATTCAATGAAAGCGCTGTTGTTACTTTTGTACCAACCTTCGCCATACCCGCTGCAAATTGATCAGAATTTGGCAGATCGAAAGCAGGATTTGCATTTCCTAAAACGATAAGTACATCTACATTTCCACCATTCATTTCACGAATTAAGCCTTGCACTTCAGCATCAATTCCTTGACGTTGTAGAGAAGCATTTCCGAAATCAATAGTAGAACCATAGTTTCCTAAAATATCATTAATCTTATTGACTAAGATTTGTTCACCTACATTATTACTACCACTAACTACCAAGCAATTTCCTCTATTTGCTTGTAGTTCTTTAGCCACTTTTTGCAAAGCAGCACTTGCCGTACCATTTACTTTAGCACCGCCGCCGCCACCACCAAGCGCACTTAATAAAGTAGCAATAGCAGCTCCTTGCTCAGATGGTTTAACAAGTATACGATTATCAGCATTTGACCCTGTCATCGTAATTCCACTATCTACTTGAATGTGGCGAGACATCTTGGCATTTACTTTATTGATTACTCTATTTTTAGCATATCCTTTTGCATACTCAACAGGTGAAATCCAAGTACCTAAAAAGTCAGCTCCAAAACTTACAATTACTTTTGCTTTACCAAAATCGTAACTTGGAATTACTTTTTCGCCGAAACATTGCTCATTGGCTTCCAACATTGCTGAACTAGAAACAGGATCGTATGTTACTACTCTTGCGTTTGGATATTTTTGAGTAAATTCAGCAAATACTTTTTTAGTGGTAGGACTTAATACGGTATTCGTTACAATACGAATCTGAGCACTACCATTTAATTTGCCCATTACTGTTTTATCTATGTCAGCCCAAGATGACTTTGTAAAGCCATCATCGATACTATTAGTCCCACAAGATTTAAAACGATTCTTGTCATAAAGGCTAATGACAGCAGCTTGTGCTCTTGCACTAGTACCACCATTTGTTATTTTAGATAAACCGTTTCCTTCGATTTTGATTGGTCGACCTTCTCTTGTTTTTACTAAGATTGGACAGTAATCACCACCACTTACATAACTTGAAGCGTAATAACTAGCAACCCCAGGAACGATTGAGTCAGGCTTGTTTACATATGGAATTGCTCTACGAATAGGCGCATCACAAGCAGCAACTGTTGCTGCACCAAGACCAAAACCTAAATACTTTAGGAAATCTCTACGATTAGAACCTAATTCGTTAACAGTTTTCTCATCAGATAAGCCTTCAATGATAGGCATTTCAACGAATTCTTGTTTTGCTGATTCTGCTAGAGCGGAACTATCGTTCTTATCTTGAAGCCCTAACCAAACACCTTTTTTATGATTCTTCATATTAAATATTGAGGATATTTTTCAATTTCAATTATGCAAAAGATTTTAAGACAGTGTGCTACTCTTAATAGTGACACTTTTGACATTCCAAACCACCGATTTCTTCAACCGTTACACCTTTTCTAGCATCTCTATCTTTCTTAAATTCTTCGTGATATGTTGTATAAGACTTATAATATTCATTATCTAAGAATTGAACTTCCGTTTCACGGTGACAATTAATACACCAGCCCATAGATAATGGAGAATATTGCTCGACTACTTCCATTTCTTCGATAGCACCATGGCATTGCTGACATTCAACTTTTCCGACACTAACATGTTGAGCGTGATTGAAGTAGACATGATCTGGCAAATTATGAATACGAACCCATTCAATTGGTCCTTGTATCTTCTTCTTTTGTTTATTGGTCAATGAAGAAACGATTCCTTCCCATTGTTCTTTCACCACTCTTTCTCCCGCAGAACCTAATTTTTCAACACCATTAGTCTCCATATATTGAGTACCGATCCAACCTTTATATAATTTCTCAATCTCTTCTTGAGACATTGCATCGTAGTTCTCAATATATTTATCACCTATTGGGTCGTAACCTATAGAAGCATAAATCTTAGAAATTTCTGCTGTTCCATATTTTGAGCCTTTCTTAACAGCCTTATGGCAATTCATACAGGTATTAGCCGCAGGAATTACAGAATGCTTAGACCTTCTTGCACCATCGTGACAGTATTGACATTCAATTTTTTGAATACCCGCGTGTGTTACGTGAGAGAATTTGATTGGCTGTTCTGGTTGGTAACCTTGTTGACGTCCTAAATCAATGGCATTGTTTACAGTAGTATAACCACCTAATACAACTAATGCAAAAATCAAAAAGCCGACGACTCCTTTACTAGTAAGTGTATCTAGTAAAGATGCTTGACGTGAAGGCGCTACACCATCTTTTACCTGAGCCATATGGTTCAAGTTAGAAACGATACGTGCTAAAACAAGTGCTAATAAAGCAAGTATGACAAATAAGGTGATGAATAGAAATGAGTTTGAACCTTCGTCTTTTTGTCCGCCAGCAGCTGAAGCAGTTGCATCTGGCTTTTTAGGACCATACGTACCATTAGATACGCCGTCTACATATGCGAGGATAGAAGCAATCTCGTCATCCTTTAAATTAGGGAAGGATGTCATAACTGTTGGACTCCACTCTTTCCACAATTCAGTTGCACGTGGATGACCCTCAGCAATCATAGCAGATGAGTTACGAATCCACTTGTAAAGGTCTTCTTCAGGATAATCTGCCCAATTTTCGGCGTAACCTGCAAGTGCTGGTCCCGTCAATTTATCCTTCATATTCTTGTTATGACAAGAAGCACAGTTCTCTTTGAAAAGTGCTTTTCCTGCATCTGGACTAACTTGTCCGTTGAGTGAAACGGAAAAAGAAAGAATGGAAATAAAAAATAAAACTCTAAAAATCAATGATTTATTAATCATTTTGCGTTGCTTTACTAATACCAAATAAGGTGTAAAATTGACATTAAAATCAAATGTCATTTTTCTGTCAGCGCAAAAATACAATTCGTAGTTATTATTACCAATATTATTTATTAACACTTACCTATTTAGATTACTTCTAAATAAGTTAACATTTTCTTAACAGTTGAATTTAGTTGTAACATTTGGATAAATTGTATTAATTGGCTGATCCTTTTTTTAATTAAATAGAACGATTTGAAGAATCGTGTTAGATAGACACTGCAGCCTTGATATGTGGATGAGGATCATAATTCTGTAGATCGAAGTCTTCATATTTAAAATCAAAAATAGAAGATACTTCGGGATTTATTTTTATGGTAGGTAATTCTCTACAATCTCTAGACAACTGTAGTTTCGTTTGTTCTATATGATTAAGATATAAATGAGCATCACCAAAAGTATGCACAAAAGTACCTGGCTGCAAACCACACACCTGAGCCATCATCATTGTTAATAAAGCATAAGAAGCTATATTAAAAGGTACTCCGAGAAAACAATCTGCCGAACGCTGGTATAATTGACAAGATAATTTGCCATCAGCTACATAAAATTGAAATAAACAATGACAAGGGCTTAAAGCCATTTTGGGTAAATCGCCCACATTCCACGCATTAACAATAATACGTCGAGAGTCAGGATTATTTTTTATTAAATCAATAGCTTGGCTAATCTGGTCAACCGTTTCTCCGTCTTGATTAACCCAAGAACGCCATTGTTTTCCATAAACGGGGCCCAAATCACCATTTTCATCTGCCCATTCATTCCAAATACGTACACCGTTTTCTTGCAAGTATTTCACATTGGTATCGCCATTCAAAAACCACAACAACTCATATATAATAGACTTCAAGTGTAATTTCTTCGTGGTTACCATCGGAAAACCTTCATTCAAATCAAAGCGCATTTGGTAACCAAACACACTAATTGTGCCTGTTCCTGTACGATCTTCCTTCTTTGTACCGTTATCTAATATGTGTTGCAATAAATGATGATAAGCTTGCATATGATTATTTTTTTATTTTGACTCAATGTATGTCTTAATTAAAATGAAATTCAATATTTAATACACTATGAAAAAAGCAAATGGCACATTTGAGTCTTTCATTTTTATTTTGACTTTCATTTTAAAAGATTTTTATTAAAAAAATGATGAATACAAAACTACTAACAATTATCTTTGTTTCGAAATAGGAAAG
>JAHDIP010000115.1:0-9983 GCA_020630735.1 Saprospiraceae bacterium
TGAAAAAGGGATTCCAGTTGTACAAGTCTTTAGTCGCACTCTTAAAAAAGCGGGTTTACTTGCTCATGCTATTGACACATCGTATACCACTCGTTTACAGCACATCACCAAGGAAGCAGACATTTATATCATAGCTGTGCATGATAGTGCAATTGAAGAAGTAGCTGCCAGCCTTTCGCATTTAAACAACAAATTGGTCGTACATACTTCTGGCGCAACGCCAAGCACTCTTATCCAAAAAGCGCACCAACGTTTCGGTATTTTTTATCCTCTACAAACCTTTTCTACCAATAGAGAAAGCAATTTTGAACAGTTACCTATTTGTATAGATGCGGTAAAAAAAGAGGATGTCAAAATACTAGAACAACTCGCAAAATCTATTTGCCCAAACGTCTATCACATTACGGATGAGCAACGAGCAAAGCTTCATGTAGCGGCTGTTTTTGTCAATAACTTCACGAATCATATGTATGAAATTGGAGCAGATATGTTAGAAAAAGAACAGCTCCCTTTTGACTTACTAAAACCATTAATCCAAGAAACTGCACATAAAATTTTAACTGCTTCACCAAGCGAAATGCAAACTGGTCCTGCTAAACGTGGCGACCAATCGACAATCAATCGACATCTAGATTATCTCCAAAAGTTTCCTGCATACAGGGCACTATATTTGCAGCTTAGTGAAAGCATACAGTCTACAAAAAAGAATCATTCCTCATGAGAATAATTGGTTATATAGAACACCCCGTTTTGAAAATCACTGTATTCAAAATGGATAATAAATTTTCGATTAAATTCGAGTCTGGTTTGTATGAACAGATTTTTAAGATTCGAGATAATGATGATGTTCATAGCTTGGAACAAATTCAACAATTAGTGGATGAACCATTTATTGCTGCCGTCCTTGCTGAGATGACGACCTTACACCAAATTAAAAACGATGCCTTGGCTCGCTACTACGAAAAAGAAGAAGACTTCGACGATGATGACGATGAGTTTGATGATATTATTTAGTATTTATTGAAGTTCATAACTGTTAATATTTTATTAAATTAATTCAATGTCATCCTTTTTATGGTAAAATAGTAATAAATTGTATTATGAAAAATATCTACAATAATCTAATCGTATTACTTTCCATTACTCTTATTTTGCCTTACGCTGCTGCTTCACAAGAGAATTCAATCACTGAATTGCAGTATGATGTAAATAGAGTTTTATATCCTATTTCTCTTAGCAAAGAAAAAATATCTGAAGCTAAAACGTTAAAAGACCTGAATAGACTTTTTAAACCATCGTGGGTGAAAGAATATTTTTCTGTTGAAATTTCGACAAGTCAAAACGGAGTAACGAAGAAAGCTGTCAGTAAAAATGATATGCTCACGAAAGAACAAAAAGATTTATTGAAAACAGCAGATGAAGAAAAAGATATTTTTGTAAATGTATCTTACTTACCAGACAATACCTTAAAGCATAACGATCCGAAGACATACGATTTCACCCTTAAAGTCGATCCTAAAAAGGATGCTCAATTTTCGGACGGACAGCAAGCATTGAAGAAATATTTAAAAGAAAGTACTGTTGATAAAATCCCAGCAAATATTATTACAGGATACGGTTTAGCAGCTGTAAAATTTACCGTAAATGAAGAAGGACAAATTGAAGATATTCATGTTTTCGAATCTTCTAAAGATGAAAAGGTAGATGCACTTTTAGTAGAAGCTGTTTGTAATATGCCAATATGGGAACCTGCAGAATATGCTAATGGCGTTAAAGTAAAACAGGAATTTGCTTTAGCAGTAGGAAATATGGAAAGCTGTGTAGTCAACCTCTTAAATATTCGTCGATTACCTATTGAAGAATAATGTACTTATAATACCTTACGAAGTAATAAATAAATCAAAAAAGCTCTAGCATTTCTGCTAGAGCTTTTTTTGTCTCCATGCAGACAAGAAAAGTGCTACGGGAATTTTTGTCAACTATGTGGGAAAATATGACTATTAATTACCTCCAATCTCTTCGCATCTTTGAATTGTAATTAAACGAACAGATCTTAAAAAGAAGTTCAAATTAAATCAATTTAAAAAATAAAAAAATGTTTAACTCTAAATTTTTCAGCACCTTGACAATGTTATTATTACTTTTTGTATCAGCTATAAATGCCCAAACAAGTACCATAAGTCTTGAACAAACAAAAGGTGAATTTACAACTAAAAGTCTTACGCTTTCTCCAGGTGATTATCAATTCGAAATCGCTAATAATGGTGTCGAACATGAAGTAGGCTTTGTCCTAGCACCAAAGGGAAAAACCGATCAGGCAAATCATATTAAAGAAGCATACGTCAAAGCACCTGTAAAAAATGGAACAAGTTCTTTGACCAATATAGTATCACTTTCTCCAGGTGAATATGTGTACTTCTGCCCACTAAATCCAACTGAGCACTATGATTTAACAGTGAATGAAACTGTAAACAAGATCAATCTTGCACAAACTAAAGGTGAGTTTACTGTAAAAAGTCTTACGTTAACCGCTGGAGATTATCAGTTTGAAATCGCTAATAATGGTGTCGATCATGAGGTAGGTTTTGTATTGGCACCAAAAGGAAAAACCGACCAAACTAATCATATTAAAGAAGCATATGTGAAAGCTCCTGTAAAAAACGGAACGAGTTCAACGACAAATATAGTATCACTAACTCCTGGAGAGTACGTATATTTTTGCCCGCTCAACCCGACTGAACAATATGATTTGATCGTTACTAAATAAGGTCAATAATAAAATATTTAAAAACTCAAAAACTGATTTGAAGTCTTGGCAGTACTTACTGTCAAGACTTCTTTAAGAAGTAGAAATTTTTTCAGAGGTAGAAGCTTGGAAAATTCTTTTAGATAAAAACTTCAGGGTAGGTGCTTCTATTTTTTGATTAACATCAAGATATTGAAATAGTTCCTTATTTTGTTCGATTTCACCTTACAAATTCTTATTTTTACCCCGTAAAAATAAGATATGGGAAAAAAAGGGAAAAAGTATGCTTTAAGGGATATTCGAGCAGCTTTACAGAAAAAAAAATATGGGCAAGCAAATCAATTTTTTTCTAATGTTCGTATCAAAAAAGGACAGGAAGAAGAAGCTCAATCCTTGCAACATACTATAGTTTGTGGACTTGCTTTTAAGTATTTTCAGAATCGGGAATACGATAAATGCATTCTACACATTGAAGGTTCTCTTCCCGAACTTTCTGATCATTTGCAACTTTTTAAAGGACTTTCGCATTTATTTTTGAAGCAATACGACATCGCTACCGCATTGCTTCAACCCATCATAGAAAAACCATCTTTTACTACTTTTCGATTTTACTATTTGCTTGGTTTGATCTATCAAGGTAAAGGAGAAGAGTTGGTTGGGGTAAATGAATTGCCAAAAACTCGACAACAATTTTTAGCTGTTGCACAAATGCTTCAACAAAAAAAATACAAAGAGGCAACAGAACTACTTGATAAACTTGAACCTCAAAGTAATTCTGCATTTCAAAATAAAAAACTTTTACTCGATATACTAAAGGGGCATGGAATTAATGTTTTAAAAGAAAATCCAAAACTTCGAACCTTATACCGAGCCATGGCTTCCATTGCATTGAGTAAAAGTGAAATAGCTTACTTGTCCTCTTTCTCTGAATTGACTCAACAATATCAACTTTCTACTTCTTCTCAAAAAGAAATCGACCTACAAGAAATTATTGATGATGTGCATCGACTTTGTAATGAGGGGGTCCCTCTTTCTCAAGAAGCACTCCATAAATGCCTTAATGCTCCTACTGAAATATTACCACATTTACTTTTCAATCATATTGCTACTTTATTTAATAAAGATAAAGTAAAGTACCAAGATGAAATATACGCACTTATCAGAGAGCAGTATGAGCATCTTTGTAAAGTACCCGAATTTATTTTTCTTTTATCGGAACTTCTTGATATTACAGAAGAAGAGGAGATACCCGCCCATCTAGGCTCTATCATAAAACAATATATTGATTATTTTAAAGATTCTTGGACTATTGAAAAAGCAGCAAAGGTGAGTGTCTCGATTTCTAAAATTTTCATTGACGCACAAAAAGAATCATCTCCCGATAAAACGATCAAAATCCTTGGACAACAATATCTTATCAATCCCAATCTCATTACGCTTAGTTGGGATTGCTTTGCCTTGTATTGTACCTCACCACATTCGTCAATTATTAAATGGTCTTATCTAAGCTTATTTACTAGAGAATTAGAGCCTGTTGCAAAAGCTATGATTCGAGATGATTTAGTCGGAATGCTTGGTATGATAAAAATGACATCTACGAGTTCTTCATTACCTTTAGGTTTTCTGGAAAATGGTTTTTCTTTGAGTCAGATTGGCGATATGATGACGAGTCAAACCCTTCAAATGTTTGAGCAGTTGTTAGTTAAACAAACTCCTTTACCTTCGGATAATTTTCCGTTGGAATTATTATTAATAATAGGTGAACAGATTAACTTGACTAAAAACATAGAACAGTTTAAATCCATTTGGGTTAAATATGCTGAACATTTCAAGGAACCTGTGGATTCTATTTTACAAAAAAAATATAATAAGCTTATTTCTGATACAGCATTAGCTTCAGAAGATTATAAAAAATTCTTTAAATCCAAAGCGAATTTTACCCAATCCCAAAAAGAAGGAAAAGACTTGGTCGAGGTACTTAATATAGAAACTGCTAGAATAGTAAAGCAAATAGATAAAAGCCATTTTGATGATGACTTACTCTTCGAGATCAAAATATTATTAAAAAATGCAGTTCAAGGAATAAAGTATGGTATAGAAGAAGAACAAGTCATTAAGGTTTTTGAGAAATTCATGCAGCAATATGTCAATTTATGTAAAAATTTTGATTGTGGACATCCTTTGGATTTCTTTTACGAATTAATTGATGAAATTTTAGTAGTGACTCCTTTTACAGAAATTCATCTATTGGTAATTGAAGCCTTTTTGAAAAAGGGCGACCAGTTTATTTTTGATAATTCGGAGTTGGATGATTACCATATCGGCATATTAACAAAATATGTAGAAATTTGCTTCACCTTAATAAGTAAAGAGCCGTCTATATCAATTGACCCAATATTTAGCAAAAAAATATCAAAGCTATTAGATGACCTTAATTAATAAAATTAATGATGATGAAAAATATGGAAAGACCACCGACAGAAATCCTCAATATTCCTACAAATTGCGACCCTAAAGTAGCCAGAAAAAAGTATAAAAATTTAATCCGAGAATTTACACCAGAACATCATCCCAAGGAATTTGAAAAAATTAGCAATGCCTACAGATCGTTCACTGGTCAAATACCAAGTAATAATCAAGAATACCCTCTTTACGAATCTCCAGTAACCTTTTTTGAACAGTTGCTTAATAAAAAAGATAAAAGCGAAAGATTACTACCCTTGTCTATCATCCCAGCATCTATCTTTAATATAGAATTTGAATTAGAAAAAATAATTAAATGACAAAACAGGATTTTCTAAAGTACCTTCAAGAGGCTGTTGAAGCAATGGATGTACACGACATAGAGCGATTATTTCCAAACAATAAACAACCTGACTTATATAGTTTGTTAGAAGCATTAGTGGGTTTGAGAGGGGAAGTAAAAAAAATAGCAAGCTCTTCTCTTCTTTTACAAAATGAGATGCAACAAGCCTTGAAAATACTACAAGAACAAGCAATCACTTCTGCTCCTATCGCAGCAATGGAAATGAAGGAAGAACCCAAAACAATTAAAGATACTAAAGACCTTCAATATATCCTTCGAGAATTGACCAAACTAAATCCTAACATGGAAAAAACAGTCGTCAATTTAGAAACACTACCAGAGATAAAAATATTAAATATCAATGAATATAAAAGACAATTCTCTGCTTGGAAAGAAGGTTTTCATTTGCTAAACAAGCAATGGAAAGCATTAATCAAATCAACGGGTATGTATCAAACAGGAAAAGTGAACACGCCTTTTGATCCCCAATATCATGAAGCCGTAGCCAGTCGGTCTGAACCAAATAAAAAAGATAACTATATTTTGGAAACGGTACAAATTGGGTATTTGTATAAAGGAAAGGTCATTCAAGAAGCCAAAGTAGTCGTAAATAAACTACCCAAGTAATGAGTGAAAAATATAATTTTAACAACAACTAATATCTTCAGAAAATGACTATCATAGGAATAGATTTAGGAACAACCAATTCGGTACTGGCTCATTATACAGAAAATGGTCCTATTACCATTAATATCGACGAGAGTCAATTATTACCTTCTGTCATTCACCTTTCAGATTCAGGTTTTGTGGTAGGCAAAACAGCAAAAAATTTACTAGTACTTGAACCAGATCGAACCATAAGTTCGGTCAAAAGAAAAATGGGACAAGATACCTTGATACCGATAGGAGACCAACAATTACGCCCTGAAGAATTGTCCTCGCTCATATTAAAAAAAATAAAAGCAGTAGCCATTGAGCAATTGAAATTTAGTGATAGTGAACCTGTACGAACAGTCATTACCGTTCCTGCTTATTTTTCTGAAGAACAAAGGAAAGCAACGAATGCCGCGGCAGAATTAGCAGGCCTAAAAGTAGAACGAATCATCAATGAACCCACAGCAGCAGCATTAGCTTATGGCATGTCCAATTTGAAAGAAGCTACTTTTATTGTCTACGATTTAGGAGGAGGAACATTTGATGTTTCTGTTATTGAAAGCGATCAGGGAATGGTTGAGGTATTAGCAACGACTGGTAACAATCAACTTGGTGGAGATGACTTTGACCATGCACTCGCTAGCCATATTTGGGCTAATTTTATTAAAAAAAATAAATTACCCAACCTTGAACAAGATAAATTCACTTCGGCAAAACTCATTCGCCTTGCCGAATTGGCAAAAATCAACCTTTCTGAACAAGAAGAAACATCTATTACTGAAAGTTTTTTTCTCCAACACAAGGATATTAATTATCATATTGACCAAACCCTTACCCGTTCCGAATTCGAAGGCTTGATTCGTTCATATATTGAGCAAACTGTTCAACTTTTACAACAAGCTGTCAAAGAAGCCAAATTGGCTATTCATGATCTCGATGGTATTATTTTGGTCGGTGGGTCGAGTCGTATTCCACTAATAACAGAAGTGATAGAAAAAGCGACTAATATTCTACCTCAACTTATTGACAATCCTGATGAAAGTGTAGCGCATGGTGCTGCCGTACAAGGTGCCATTATTGACAACAAGGATATAAAAACTATTTTGGTGGATATCACTCCTTATTCTCTTGGAGTAGGCTGTTTGGACGGTGAATCAGAAGCAGAGATGATGGATCTAATAATGAATAATGAAGATGATAAGCTTTCTAAAGATTATGTTCCAAACTTAAAAGCCGAACCACTCATTAGTAAAAACACGCCACTGCCTGCCAAGAATAAAAAAATATTTTATGCCGGTGCTCCTTTTCAGGAAAAATTTATTATAAATATTTATCAAGGAGAAAAAAATCGCTACAGCGAAAATCGAACCATCGGTGAATGTCTTTTGGAAGTAGAGAACCCTCCAGAAAATCCTAAAATAGAGGTATCTTTTCAGTTGGATATAAATGGTATTCTTAATGTAGAAGCTAGAGAAACTGAAACAAATGCTGCCGTTCATGCTACATTCAAAAGTAGTAGAGGTCAGCGCATTCGAGACAATGCTCTTGACAATTTGGTGATGGCTGCTACAGATGACTCCGAAAATCTACTTGTCAAACGAGCAAAAAAACTTTTAGATAAAAAAGGACTAAACGAAGAAGATAAATCTGAATTGGAAGAACTTCTAGAACAGTATCAAAAAGCAGCCCTAAATAATGATACTGCAAGCTTGGAAAACACTAAATTACAATTAATTGATTTACTATTTTTTCTTGAAAAAAATTAAATTCAATGAATATCAAAATCAAATGCCCTGTTTGTCAAGCCAATAATTTATTGGCTCCAAAATCCTTGCAGTGCAGAAGATGTACAGAAGATCTTTCGTTACTCTATATCGCTAAAGGCTACTCCTTTAAGTATCGATTGCAATTGGCTCAAGTATTACCACGAGCTGACCTATTCCTTAAGCAAAATATAGCGCAAGTAGCTGCTTCATTTGTAGCGGCAAAAAAAACGAAGTAGACTAAACGATATGTTTCGCTATTATTAGACTTAATTCTGAAAGGTTTTTATGAGCAAGAAAAGTAAGTATTTTTTATTCCAGCCAAGAAACGCCCATGAACGAAGTAATGCGAAGCAGAAAAGATTCTGAGAATCTTTTCAACGAAGAGAACCACTAGTGGATGGGCTAAAATCCCCATAGGGCTTATAGGTGAAGATGAATGCAATGCCGTTGTGAAACAACCTAATATCCTGTGGATATTTGTTGGAATGAACCACATTGTGGGTGGGTTGACTCTGAGTGAGATAAAAAGACGCTTTTTGTGCCCTACAAAATTCTTTAGAATAAAGTCTATTTTAGAGCATCTTTAAAAATTTCATCAGGCGAAAAGTACTTATTCCTTCAATTTACTTTTGATAAAACCAATCAATACATCTGCTCCTTTATCAAAACTGTTGTTGTTATTGATAACAATATCGACTTCATCCATATGCGGCTTGATGTACTTTTCGAACGCTGGCAAAACATGATGTTCATATCGATACAAGACATCATCAAGTGGGTAGTTACGTTCTATTTTGTCTCGTTTAATTCTTCGAATAACTTTGAGATTTTCTTTTGCATGGAAGAACACTTTGAGATCAAGTAATTTATTTATTTTTTTGTAGTGCAAAACAAACAAGCCTTCTACTATGATAATAGGCGCAGGTTCAAACCTTAGCTTTTTCGCTTTCGCCTTATCATTGTTAAAGACATATTCCTGAATCTCAACCGTTTCGCCATCTATCAACTTTCGGATAGCCTTAGCAAAAGACTTTTTATCTATCGACTTCGGCAAATCAAAATTAGAGACTCCTTTATTATCAACTTCTTGTTCTTCTCTTGGTCGATAATAATCATCTTGAGAGACAACACAGAGTTCTTTTTCAGTAAAAGTCTCTTTCAATTGTCTAATAAAAGTAGTTTTTCCTGATCCACTGCCACCAGAAATACCAATAATGTATGGTTTCTTCATAAAAACAAGCTATTTACTTTTTGATGTTATAAAAATAGCGCCCACAAATTTAATGAGATTATAGTATAAACCAAATTTCATTTTTCCAAAATCAATGCTTATTTTGGCAAGATTTAAAGAAAAGACCAAAACAAAAACTATGGGTATATTACAGGCAATACTGGGAATTATCGTTCTTATTGGTATATGTGTCCTACTTAGCAATGATCGAAGTAAGATTGATTGGCCACTAGTCGTAAAAGGAATCGCATTACAATTTATCTTGGCATTGCTAATTATCAAAGTACCTTTTGTTCGAATGATCTTTGAATATATCTCTAGTTTTTTTGTATTAGTACTTGACTTTACAGAAGCAGGTGCCACTTTTGTATTGGGTAGTTGGCCCGACCAAGCAGAACTCACCGCAGTAGACTTCAATGAAAATCCACCTGCTCGAAACGCTTTTATGGTCGGGTATATGTTTGCCTTTAAGGTATTGCCTACGGTTGTATTTTTTGCTGCATTGTCTTCCCTACTCTATTATTTAGGAATTCTTCAGAAAATCATTTTTGGCTTTGCATGGATCATGAGTAAAGTCATGAACCTTTCTGGTGCAGAAAGTACAGCTGCTGCTGCTAATGTATTTATTGGTCAAACGGAAGCTCCTTTAGTTATTAAACCTTTTCTGGAAGGTATGACACGTTCCGAAATCATGTGTTTGATGACAGGCGGAATGGCCACTATTGCTGGTGGTGTATTTGCGGCCTTCGTCGGTTTCCTCGGAGGTTCTGATCCTGCCGC
>JAHDIP010000115.1:10083-19013 GCA_020630735.1 Saprospiraceae bacterium
AAAAATACAGAGGGAGTTAATTTGTCTGAAAAATCAATCATTATTGCAACCTATGCTTTATGTGGTTTTTCTAATTTTTCTTCTATCGGAATTCAAATTGGAGGTATCAGTGCAATTGCTCCAGGGCAACGTAAAAACTTAACCGAGCTTGGAATCAAAGCCTTAATCGGTGGTACTATTGCATGCTTCTTGACCGCTGCTATTGCAGGAATGTTTATCGTTTGATCAATGACAATTAAAATTAAATGCAAGTTAGTAATTAAGAATTAAAAGAAGTCAGACCGTCTTGCTTTAGCAGAACGATCTGACTTCTAATTTCTTTTTCACTACACTTCTAACCTCAAAAACTATTAATAGCTGAGGCAACTATTTGCTAAACTCTTCTTACTTTTAATAAAACTACTTCTAAGAATAAAAAACCTATGGAATTCAAAAATAAAGTCGTCTTAGTTACTGGAGCAGGCTCTGGTATCGGACGTGTTGCTGCTCATTCTTTTGCAAAAGAAGGAGCTAAGGTTATTGTTGCTGATATCAATGAACAAGGTGGTCAAGAAACTGTTGAACAAATAAGGGCTTCTGGCGGAACAAGTTCTTTTATAAAAACCAATGTTGCCAAATTCGATGAAGTGGAGACAATGATCAATACAATTATTGATCAATTTGGTCGAATTGATATTGCCTTGAATAATGCAGGTATTGGACACTTGCCTAATAAAACGGCAGATACTTCGCTTGAAACTTGGGACAAAGTGATAGCCGTAAATGCCTCTAGTGTTTTTTATTGTATGAAACTAGAAATTCAACAGATGCTTAAGCAAGGAAGTGGTGTCATTCTAAACACTTCTTCTATTGCAGGGCTTAGAGGCTTGCCAAATCATATGCCTTATGTGGCAAGCAAACATGCTGTCATCGGAATGTCTAAAACGGCTGCAATGGAATATGCCAAAAAGAACATTCGTATCAATGCCATTTGTCCTGTTTTCACAGTTACTCCTTTATTCAATCCTGAAATGATCGACCAAGTATCAGCAGGTTTATCCGAAAAACTAAAAGCAGGGATTCCTATGAAACGTTTCTCCGATCCTATTGAAGTTGCGAATACGATGCTTTGGTTGTGTTCTGATAAAGCAAGTTTTGTAACAGGTGTTGCGATGCCTGTCGATGGAGGTATAACGGCTTAGTAAATGATAGTTAAAATGTAAATAAAAATTTGCACATGTCTTTCATTCAAACAGACAATGACGAACTTAAGTTTGTAACTTTTATTTTGCTTATTTATCCCTAGCCAAATAAATTCTAAAACCATTCTAAAAACATTGACCTTATGAATTTTGAATACAGCGAAAAAACACAATCGTACATTGATCGGTTAAATCAGTTTTTTGATGAACACATTTATCCGAATGAAAAAGAAGTAGATGCTTTTCATCATGACGTCAATAATCTTTGGAAAAATTGGGATGGATTAGAAGACCTCAAAGCAAAGGCGAAAGAAGCAGGCTTGTGGAATCTATTTTTGCCTAAAGCTTATGGAGACCTTAGTCCAGGTTTGACCAATTTGGAATATGCACCACTTGCCGAAATCATGGGTAGAGTTCGTTGGTCTTCTGAAGTTTTTAATTGCAGTCCGCCCGATACTGGTAATATGGAGGTACTCGCAAAATATGGAACGCCTGCTCATCAAGCAAAATGGTTGACTCCTCTCTTGAATGGTGAAATCCGTTCTGCCTTTTTGATGACTGAACCTGAAGTGGCTTCCTCTGATGCTACCAATATTTGTACAACCATAAAATTGGAAGGTGATGAATATGTAATCAATGGTCGTAAATGGTGGTCCTCTGGTGCGATGAACCCGAATTGTAAAATCACCATTGTAATGGGCAAAACCAATCCTGATGCACACCGTCATCAGCAACAAAGTATGATATTAGTTCCTTTAGATACACCTGGTGTAAAAATCATTCGCCCACTTTCTGTATTTGGTTACTATGATTCGCCCGAAGGACATGCCGAAGTATTACTTGATAATGTAAGAGTACCAAAAGAAAATTTATTGCTAGGGGAAGGGCGAGGTTTTGAAATTGCTCAAGGCCGTTTGGGTCCAGGTCGAATACATCATTGTATGCGCTTGATCGGTATGGCACAACGTGCTCTGGAGCTGATGTCCAAACGTGCAAATGATCGAGTTGCTTTTGGTCGTCAACTAAAAGACTTTAGTAGTATTCGACAAGAAGTTGCTATGTCGAGATGTGAGATCGAACAAGCTCGTTTGTTGACGCTTTCTGCCGCAGATAAGATGGATAAATTTGGAAATAAAGAAGCAAAAGATTTGATTGCGATGATCAAAATTATCGCTCCCAATATGGCACTAAAAGTGATTGATCGAGCAATGCAAATTCATGGTGGAATGGGGATGAGTGCAGATACGCCTTTGGCTGCTTTTTGGGCTGGTGCCAGAACATTGAGATTGGCTGATGGCCCCGACGAAGTGCATCTATATCAGCTTGGTAAAAACACGATCAAAAAATACGTTTAAATCATGGCACAACAAGTACGTAAAGGAGAGGAATTAAATGAGGAAAATCTCAAACGTTTTTTGCTTGACAATACATTAATTGAACAAGTATCAAGTGATCTAGAAGTCTCTCAATTTTCGAATGGCTTTTCTAATTTGACTTATCTGCTAAAGATAGAAAATAAAGAATTGGTACTTCGCCGACCGCCTTTTGGTGCTATCAAACGAGGCCATGATATGGGACGGGAATTTAAAGTACTCTCTCGATTGCATAAGGCATTTTCGAAAGCTCCCGAAGCATTTGCCTATACTGAAGATACCGATATTATTGGTGCCTCGTTTTATGTAATGGAAAAAGTAGATGGCATTATCTTGTCGTTTAAGGAAGCTAAAAAAAGGAACATTCCGAAAATAGATTTTCCTACCATCGCCAATAGTTGGTTGGATACTTTTGTCGAACTACACCAAGTAGATTACAAAGCCATTGGTCTAGAAGACCTTGGACGACCTGAAGGTTATGTCGAACGTCAGGTAAGTAACTGGGGCAAACAGTATTTGAAAGCGGCTACAATGGATATTCCTGAGGCGCATAAAATCATGGATTGGATGGAAGCCAACCAACCCAAGAATTATGATTTTAGTTTGATTCACAATGATTACAAATATGACAATATCGTTTTCAAAGATGATACTTGGAACGAAGTGCGAGCCGTTTTGGATTGGGAAATGTGTACATTGGGTGATCCGCTTATGGACTTGGGCACATCAATTGCCTATTGGACGATGGCATCTGATGGTCCGATGATTGCCAAAGGTATTCCCTCTCCTACTATGTTTGAAGGTAACCCAAGTAGAACGGAAGTGGTCGAACTTTATGCCCAAAAAAGTGGGCGACCTGTCAATAATTTAATCTTCTATTATGTCTATGGCTTGTTTAAAATTGCAGTAATTGCACAACAGATTTTTTATCGTTACCATAAAGGGTTAACGACTGATGAACGATTTGCGAACTTGGATAAAGCAGCACAATTACTTTGCTTTATCGGCTGGCAATCTATACAGAAAAAAAGAATTGATAATTTATTTTAAAAAAACCATTCACAACTTCCAAACCAAAACCCCATGAGTAAACTTCATTTTTTTCGTCATGCACAAGCGTCTTATTTATCAAAAAACTACGACCAACTTTCTCCGCTAGGCGAACAACAAGCAGCTGAATTAGGTAACTATTTAGTTCGCAAAAAAATGCACTTTGATCAAATTTATGTAGGACCACTTAGACGACAAATTCATACCTACGAAATTGTTCGAGATACTTATATTAGTCAGCAGTTAAGTTTTCCCGAAGCAACAGTGATTGATGAGTTACGAGAGAATAGAGCTTCTACTGCCTTGAAAAGTGTTTTCTCAGAATGGACGGAGACGATACCTGAAGTAAAGAAATGGAGAGATGAAATTGAGGCTGATGCTAGCTTGTTGCGAAAAAATAGTTTATTGATTTTTAAACACTTTATACAGGATTGGGCAGAAGGAAAAATTCATACGCCTGATGTAGAATCTTGGAATACCTTTACACAAGATGTAAAAAAAGGAGTTGACCATATTTTATCCCATACAAAAAAAGGAGAAACAATTGGTGCCTTTACGTCTGGTGGTACGATTTCTACCATCGCAGGATTTGCGCTTCATATTGAAAACCAACGACGAGTAGCTGCTATGAATTTGGCTGTTCGCAATACCTCTTTTAGCTCCTTTCTTTATTCCAAAGATCAATTTAATTTATTAAGTTTTAATGAGCTTCCACATCTTGAAGAAGAAATGATTACTTTTGTATAGTAGAGTTTATACCAAATAAAAAGTAAAATAAAGGTTAAAAAATAGTCTAGGGTAAACGATGGACATAACAATCACAAATGGACAAGGGATAATCGATATTTTATTTGACGATTTTGCAAGTTGTCTCCTTGTAAAAAAAGCTAGAGCTGTAAACTGGCCTGATTGTAGAGGTAGTATTGGCGAATATTATGCTATAGCTGACTATGCACCTCAAGAAAGAGAAATATATACGAATCAGCTAAATGATGTATTGAGCTTCGGTGACAAAGAAGATCAATTTGCAGCTATTCAAGAATTTCTAAATCTTTTCGGAAATGGTCAGTATAAAATAAGTAAGTATTTAATTGATGTGCTCAACACCAGCTTTCATCAATCTAATCAGGTAATATATTCCAATCAAGTTCCTGCAAATGAACGATTTTCAGGTTGGTTTTATCATGACTACCAATCGTCAATTGAACCTAATCTCTACAGCATTACTAATAACAACATCAATCAAGAAAGAGTAACCTACTATTGCGATTTAATACAGACAGATATTAAACCCACTATTATTGTCTTTGAAGTTTGCAATATGAAGACGTCAGAATATAGTCGTTCTTATGTGCTAGATGGACATCATAAACTTGAAGCTTACTCGAAGTTAAAAATGAACATACCTACGATTTCTATCGTAAAATTAATTGAATCCGCCAATGAAACTGAAGAAATATTAAAGCAAGTAAAACCAATCTTAAAAAACTTTGAGTACAAACATTTGGCAAAAAATGCTAGAGAGTAATATCTACCAACCTGAATATCTTGGTGGTTTAATTCCCTTCAATCTCAAATAAATAATCAACTGTCCTCGGTGGTGCGTCACATGATCATGCATCAAGCGAATAATCTGGCGACCAGTCTTTGGTCCTGCAAAAAAATCTTTTTGGGTCTTGAGTAATTTTTCATTTTTCAATGCTGCTTCCATTGCAGTCTTAGCATAAGCACAAGCAGCACGCATATACTCGATGTGTTCCTCTTTAGTTGTAGGTTCTTTCCCTTCAAACTTTTCGGCACCAAGATAATCGGAACTCAACCAAGTCATATTCCCAACCATATGAACAATCTGTTCTTTAAACATTCTGATCTCTGGTGTAGGTTGAAAATCGAAATGCTCTGCGGGCATCAATTCGATTAGTTCAATCGTATATTGAGAAGAATTTTCCCATTTAGTCAAAATTTCTGTAGCCGCTTCATCCTGTGCAAACAGATTTAAAGATGTTCCAACGAATAGGAATAAAAGTATTGCAATACGATGCATTGTTATTGAGTTTTATTATTAGAATATTATTGAATACTAAATTTAGGATAATTATTTGACAAGTCAACAGAATACAAAATAATTTGCCTAATTTTCCAGACATTAAAGACAACTTTATATGAAACCGATACTAGCAACCACTCTTCTTTTGCTTCTCCAATTGATGTCTTATAGTCAAGCTGAGATAATAGAATTAACAGAAAAAGGAAATTCGCTAAAAAGTATTATTCCTAAAGGTTGGAGAACATTAGCAACGACAAAAGGTGATTTAAACAAAGACGGAAAGGAAGATATTGCCTTTGTTATCCAAAATACTGATCCATCTAATTTTGAACTTAATGATGGTATTGGTTTCGATACCATCGATCTAAATCCTAGAATATTAGGAATATACTTTGGAGAAAAAAATGGTGGATTCGCAAAGAAGCTACAGTCTAATGAATTTATTATACTGCAAGGTCCAACAATGGACGAACCATTAGACAGCCTAAACATTACAGATAAAGGACTTTTAGAAATTCAGTTCTTGCTTTGGTATAGTGCAGGGAGTTGGTCTATGTCTCACAAAATATATCAGTTTAAATATCAGAATAATCAATTCGAATTAGTACAGTATGAACATGATGAAATGCACAGAGGAAGTGGAGATGGAAGTTATACTAAAATAGATTTTCAAAAAAAGAAAATGGAGATTATCAAATCAGAAATTGACCCCGAAACTGATGAAGAAGATGTCATAAAAGAATGCAAGAAAATTAAGCTAGAAAAACTACAAACAATTAAATCATTAAAAAGACCTTTTGAATGGGAATTCAATGATATTTACATTTAAAAAAATGAGCTTATTATAAAAGGAAAGGCTACTCTATTGAGCAGCCTTTCCATTGACAAAGTATTTATTAATACCTAAATTTAATCTTTCGTAATTACGATTTGTCCGACATGAATTCGGCTCTTATCTTTTAGCATAATAACATAGACACCACCTGGCCAGTTGTTACTATCCATCTCTACTTTCATGTTACCCTCGATACCTGTAATTTGATCTGTATAATAAGTTCGTCCCATTATATCTGTAATAGTCATATTATATACTTGATCTTTTTCAGCACTAAACCCAACAATAAATTGTTTGTCTGCTGGATTCGGATACGTGATAAACTGTATCGGAGCATTACTTTGAACTAAGGCTGGAATTGCTGCTGCATCACAAGAAGTAATGTCTGATAAATCAACACTTATAGAAGGTGAATTACCATCATAACCATCACTCAATGTTATCATAATCAGTTGTACACCACCAGGAATCGTCACATCTACAGAACTCACAACATCACCACTATATGTATCGTAAATATGAGTTGTTCCTGCATCATCAATATACATTACCTCTACTACATCAGTATATCTATTCGAAGGATTTCCAGAGTCCCTAAATCCAATGTCTGAAATCGTAAAGGTCGGGTCCGTTTGATCGACCAAAGATACGGTAGTTGAAGAACCTCCAGAACCGCTGTGTGTTAACGTAGACACATTAAATGGAGTAACTGTTGTACAAGGTCCGCCTGTATCACAAGCATCAGGAATTCCGTTACCATCTGTATCTACATTGTCATCACCAGCTGCACAAATATCATTGGCATCACATACGCCATCGCCATCTGCATCGGCAAATGTTCCTACACAGTTACAACTGTTATCGTAAGTATCATTTGTTGTACAAACATCGCCATCGTCGCAAGATGTACCAATTAGGTTATCATTAAAATTTGGACATACATCGTTGTCATCACATACACCATCGTTGTCAGCATCAGCACATGGAGGACCTGAATCTTCACAAGAAGAAACAGTACCAAGCGTAACACTCATTACAGAAGAACCAGAGTTGCCATCCATTTCATCCGTCAAACTTACGGTTACAGATTGTACGATTCCACTAATTGATACCGTTACAGAATTTACATTGCTAGCACTAAAGGTACCATAGGTTTGTGTAGTACCACTTTCGTCAACATAGGTTACTGTTACTAATTCAATGTATTGTTTATTAGCAGGACCACTTGTTCTTGTTGTAATCTCAGAAATTGTAAAGGATACATCTTGATTGGTTGCTGAATAAGTCAAGGTCGTAGAATTAGAACCAGAACCAGAATGTGTCAATGGATTTGTTGGGAATGCATTGGTTACATTTGTACAGCCACCTGTATCACAAGCATCTGGGATTCCATTACCATCTGTATCAATATTGTCATCACCAGCAGCACAAATATCATTCGCATCACATACGCCATCGCCATCGGCATCAGCAAATGTTCCTGTACAGTTACAATTGGCATCTATCACATCGCCTGTTGTACAAGCATCGCCATCATCACATGTTTGTCCTGTAGTTGAACAGTTATCACAGAAATCTGGTACACCATCACCATCTGTATCTATAGTATCATCACCACCTGCACAAACATCATTCGCATCACATACGCCATCACCATCCGTATCTACAAAAGTACCTACACAATTACAATTGGCATCTATCGCATCGCCTGTTGTGCATGCATCACCATCATCACATGTTTGTCCAATAGTTGAACAATCATCACAGAAATCTGGAATACCGTCGCCATCTGTATCTATAGTATCATCACCACCTGCACAGATATCATTGGCATCACAAACTCCGTCACCATCTGCATCAGCAAAAGTACCTACACAGTTACAGTTAGCATCTATTACATCGCCCGTAGTACATGCATCGCCATCGTCACATGAAGTTCCTATTAGATTATCATCAAAATTAGGACAAACATCATTTTCATCACATACACCATCGCCGTCTGAATCGGTACAAGACACATCGCCTTCACAAGAAGAAACATCACTCAATGTAATACTCATAATAGATGTACCAGAGTTGCCATCTAGTTCATCCGTTAAACTCACCGTAACCGATTGTACAACACCACTGATAGTTACTGTAACTGTATTGACATCATTGGCACTAAATGTACCGTAGGTTTGAGTAGTGCCATTGCCATCAACATAAGTTACGGTTACAAGTTCTATGTATTTCTTATTATTAGGACCGTTTAATCTAGTCGTAATTTCAGAAATAGTAAAGGAAACATCTTGGTTGGTTGCTGAATAAGACAAGGTTGTAGAATTAGATCCAGAGCCAGAATGTGTTAATGGATTGATTGGGAATGTATTCGTGACATTCGTACACCCATCTGTATCACAAAAGTCTGGAATACCATCTCCATCTGAATCTACGCTGTCATC
>JAHDIP010000116.1 GCA_020630735.1 Saprospiraceae bacterium
CATTCCATTGGTAACAGGCGGAAATAATTGTGCCTTTAGTGAACCAAGCGAATGTGTAGAAATTGATTACTTAGACTTAACCAATACAGAATTAAATACAGAGTTTGACAATTCTTACTTAGGAAGCATTATGCCATCGAATGCTGTTACCCATCCTATGATTGTAGGAGGGAAATTGGAAGAAGGAACTGTTGGAGTATGTGTCAATCCTTCAGTGATAGATCAAAATACAAATTGTACTGAAATATACGACCCTGTATGTGGTTGTGATGGAAACACGTATTCTAATAGTTGTGTAGCCATGTATTATAATGGTGTTACTTCTTGGACGGTGGGAGAGTGTAATATTTGTCCAACTCCAAGTGATATTATACATACAGTGTACAGTGGTGATGTTACGAAACTGGAATGGACAGCGGTTGCAGGTGCAGAAAAATACAAAGTTCGCTATCGACCAGTTGGTGGCTCTTGGACAGAAGTCAATGCTCCAATAAACCAACGTTTCCTGAATGCTTTATCTTTAAGCACATCTTATCAATACCAGGTAAAAGCGGTTTGCGCAAGTAAAAATTCTGTATGGTCTACAACACAAACCTTTACGACTACAAATGAGCATTGTGATTATCCTGCCAGCTACGTTACCTTTAGTGGAACGACAGGCGCTCGAATTGTTTGGGAAATTTACCCAGCTGTTACGAAGTTTAAGTTAAAGTATAAGCCTAAGAATTTAGGAATATCTTGGACAGAAGAAACGATATATGGACAAGAGAAAGATTTAACGACACTTATCAGTGGAGCAACGTATAAGTATAAACTAAAATCAAAGTGTGCTAACTATTGGACAAATTGGGGACCTGCACAAGAATTTGTGGCACCTACTTTACTTAATAATGATACTGCTCGAAATCTACTACTAGATAATCAAGGGATTAACATTTATCCTAATCCTGCAACGGATTTATTAAACATAGAGTTAGATGATAATGCGCTAATTGAACTGTTTAATATTGTAGGGCAAAAAATGCAAACGCAACAAGGAACGAATGGTGTAAATGAGCTAAATATTTCGACCTTAACAAAAGGTAGTTACCTCATAAGAATTACGAATGGTGAAAGTGAAGTAGTTAAGAAATTTATTAAGCAATAAAATATATTTTTATTGCAATAAGTCATCCCGAATTTTCAATCAGGAAGGTTCGGGATTTTTTTATGGATGGATGGGAATGCATAAAACTAAAAAAGCTAGAAGTCAGATTTACGTCTAACGTGAATCTGACTTCTAGCTTTATTTTATTCAGATTTTTATTTATTTTTTATACAACTGTAACTAATTTTTCTGTGTAATCTAAGCTCGTAATTTCTACAGCTTCTAAGGCTTGTTCGATATCCCAAAGAATATCTGCTACATTTTCAATTCCAATAGATAAGCGAACAAGTTTTTCGCTGATACCCATTTTAATTTTTTGTTCTGGATCGACTCCTGCATGAGTCATTGTCGCAGGGTGTTGAGCAAGACCTTCTGTACCACCCAAACTTACGGCAAGTTTAAAAAGTTTTAGATGATTCAAAAAAAGGAAGGCTTCTTTTTCTCCACCTTTAATGTCAAAAGAGATCATAGCACCAGGAGAAGAGTATTGTTTTTTGTACAATTCATATTCTTTCGTATTCGGTTCAAGTAAACCTAGATAATAAACCTTTTCTACTTTTGGATGATGTTGCAGAAAATCAGCGATTACTTGTGCATTTTTCATCTGCTGCTCCATTCTTATTTTTAGTGTTTCCAAACTCCGAAGCAGCATCCAACAGGTATTAGGGCTAGGCATATTTCCAAGGAAAGTTCTTAATGTTTTTACTCGTCCTATCATTTCTTTATTACCCAAAACTGCACCAGCAATAAGATCACTATGTCCACCAATATATTTTGTAGCCGAGTAGATCACAACATCGGCACCAAGTTGTAATGGATGCGACCATAGTGGCCCCATGTAGGTATTGTCTACAGCAAGCCTTACTTGTTTTTCTGTTGTAGAAAATATATCAGCTATTTTTTTACAGCTTGAAATATCAATAATATCATTAGTTGGATTAGCAGGTGTTTCGACATAGATCATAGCTAAGCGATCAGCTTTGCCTGTTTCTTTTATTCGTTGAACGATATCTTCATACGAATCAGAAGCATGAAATCCGATTGCCTCAATCCCTAACTTTGCAAGAAAATGATTAATGAAATGATCGGTACCTCCATATACGGGAGAACTGAAAAGTAGTAAATCACCAGGGTTTAAAAATTCTAATAACACAGTGCTTATTGCCGACATACCACTTTCCATTACAGCACATTCTTCAGCCTTATCCCACAAGCAAAGTCTGTTTTCTAAGATTTCTAAATTAGGATTATTTATTCTGCTGTAGATTAATCCAGACTGTTCATCGACATTGTTTTTTCTTAAGCCATAGGCAAGTTCAAAATAGGCTTTGCCTTCCTCTGCTGTTTTAAAAACGAAAGTAGATGTTTGGAAAATGGGAGGTTTTGCTGAGCCTTCAGACCATTCAGGTTTATAGCCAAAAGACATCATTAAACTTTCAGGATGGTACTTATGTGCTTCCATTTTTTGGTTTTTTTAATTAATATTTATTCTACAAATTTACATTATATTGGATTATAATGATAGTTAAATCGTATATTGAAGAAAATATTTCTATAATAATGTGTTTTTGTAGTGTATTTTATTGTGCGAGCACTCTTTGTTCGAATTAAAAAGAAAAATAATCTAACAGTATGCAAGAAAAGATAGATGCTATCGACAAAAGGATTATTCAGTTGCTTCAGCAGGACGGCAAAATGAAGATCAAAGAAATTGCGAATGAATTGAAGATGTCTAACACACCGATCTTTGAACGAATAAAGCGACTCGAAAAAAATGGAGTGATCATTGGTTACTCTACGCTAATAGATAAAGAGAAACTTGGATTTAACTTAGTTGCTTTTTGTTCTGTAACATTAGAAAGTCACCACAAAGACTATCTCAATGAGTTTATTAGAGACATTCGACTGCTTCCAGAAATAATCGAATGCTACCATATTGCAGGCATGTTTGATTATTTATTAAAGATTTATGTCAAAGACATGGCAGACTATCAAAACTTTATTACTCAGAAGCTGGCTTCAGTTGCTAATGTAGGTCGTGTTCAAAGTTCTTTTGTAATGACCGAAATCAAGAATGAAAAAGTTTTTCCGTTGTAAAAAAAGTTCGTCAAAAAAATAGTGCTACCATCTATTGCATAAAACAAGAATGAGAAAATAGTATCAGATATTGGCAGAATTGTATAAGCAAGATTCAAAAGTACGAAGTAGTTTTGCCCTATCACATTTTGAAATAGTAATTAGTAGAACTTCAAACTGTAAAAAAGTATACTGACTAATTGTTATATTATTACCCTCTTTATAAAAAAATAGTAACCCAATTTACTAAAAGCCATCTTGATTGTTTCATTGCCTTAAAGGAATATCTATATAAATATTCCATCATTTTATATCGCCATAAAGAATGTAGTTTTTGTAGAATAAACAATTCTACTACACGAACGATTTGAGTTCAAGTAACGGCTCAGGGTAGTCTGTTTATTTCTCAGGTTATCGTAAGGCTAAACTACAGTTAATAGTTAAAAACATAGATTGATTCGATATTTCTGCATGAGTTGTCTGCAGAAATACAAGGAATGTTATGCCTATTATTTCGTAAACACTTAAACAAAATAAAATATTTTTTTAACCCAAGTTGTTAGACGGAGTTAAACTTCTCAAACAATTTTAACTTAAAATTTACCTAAATGAGATTTTCAATTATCTTTTTGTTCCTCAGCTTTTTTGTACATACTTCCATTGCTCAATCAGGAAGAAATGTTGCAAAGCTTGTAGAAACACATCGTACCAATGATTCAAATTTTACAGCTATTGATCTCTTTAAAAATGACCTCAAATCTTTAGATACTCGAACCGACTTAAAAGATGTTTTGTCGAAAGGAACCTTGTTGAAAATTGATGAACAAAAAATACAAGAAGTAATGTCAAAAAATGAAACAACTGTTTTATTGAGATTACCTTCTTTAGAATTAGGCAATGTAGAACTAGAATTGGTTAAAGTAGATATTGTTGGTCCTGACTTTAAGGTAACAACAAGTGACGGACGAATCTCTTATGGACAAAAAGGATTGCACTATAGAGGAGTTATGAAAGGCAACGAAAACTCGTTGGCATCCATCAGTATTTTTGAAGATGAAATTACTGGCTTTTTTGCAAATGAAGATGGTAATTATGTTATCGGAAAAATGGATGGCGATAATGAAGACAATGAGCACATCTTATATTTAGATCGTGATTTGTTGGTTTCATCTAATGCTAGTTGCGATACACCTGATAGTGATATTCCGTACAAAGCAAAAGACCTAGAAAGGGATGCTAATGCACGTAGTACGACTAATTGTGTAAGAGTTTATATTGAGGTAAACAATGATATTTATAATGATAAAGGTGCAGGTACACAAAACTATGTTGAAGGTCTATTTGCACAATCGGCTACGTTGTATGCAGACGAAAATATTCCAATTGCAATTTCTGAAGTTAAGATTTGGACAGGAAGTAGCCCTTATGGTGGTTCTGATTCTTACACCTATCTAGTTCAGTTTCAAAATCAATTTAGCAACACTAATCAATTTAATGGAGATATTGCTCACCTACTTAGCTACGGTAATGTAGGTGGAATCGCTGCTGGATTTACAGGTATTTGCAATCCGAATAGAGACAATAGTATGTGCTATAGTGCCATCAATTCAAGTTATGCAACGGTGCCAACATGGACATGGACCGTTTCTGTTTTTACACATGAAATGGGACACTTATTTGGATCATATCACACACATGGTTGTTACTGGAATGGAAACAACACCGCTATTGATGGATGCTATACTCCAGAAGGTTCTTGTGCTCAACCAGGTTATCCTTCAGCGGGAGGATCAATTATGAGTTACTGTCATTTAGTATCAGGAGTTGGTATTAGTTTTCTAGTCTCTTTTGGCCCTCAACCTGCAAGTGTTATTTACAATAATATCAACAATGGGAGTTGCCTAGGAAACGGTTGTCAAGTAGTAGAACCTACTTGTGATGATGGTATTCAAAATGGAAATGAAACTGGTATTGATTGTGGTGGACCAGATTGCGACGCTTGTCCTCCTTGTACAGATAATATTTTAATGCTTACGGTTACATTAGATGATTACCCAGAAGAAACATCTTGGTATATTAAAAATGCTGAAGGTACAACTATACTTTCTGGTGGTCCATATAGTGATTATCCTGGTGGTTCTACTGTAACGACTGAAATATGTATACCTGATGGTTGCTATGATTTTACGATGGATGACTTATATGTAGATGGAATGTGTTGTGCCTATGGAGAAGGAAGTTATACCTTAACGAATGACAGTCAAGTTTTAGCTACTGGGGGTGATTTTGGTGATTTTGAAACAACAAATATTTGTTTGAACGTTGTTGCTTCTTGTACAGACGGTATTCAAAACGGAGATGAAGAAGGTGTAGATTGTGGAGGTAGAGATTGCCCACCATGCCCAATTGTATATTGTGATTCTCAAGGTGGAGATGATGCATACGATTACATTGCAGGTGTTGTATTTGGTGCAATTAATAATCCATCAACAGCTAGCGGAGGCTATACTGATTTTACTGCTTTAAATACCGATTTAGATCTTAATTCTACAACAACAATTACATTAACTCCAGGTTTCCAGGGAACGTCTTATACCGAATATTGGAGAGTATGGATTGACTATAATCAAGACGGTGATTTTACAGATCCGAATGAGTTAGCCTACGATATCGGAGTGGCTTCAGAAAATGTGGCTACAGGAACTATTACAGTTCCAACCGATGCATTGACTGGTGCTACAAGAATGCGAGTAAGTATGAAGTATTATGATGCTACGGATGATAGCACACTTCCTGAGCCTTGTGCAAATTTTGCTTATGGCGAAGTAGAAGATTATACCGTTACTATCCTATCAACAACAAGCTGTACAGACGGTGTGCAAAATGGAAATGAAACAGGGATAGACTGTGGTGGACCCGATTGTCCTGCTTGTCCTACTTGTTCTGATGGCATACAAAATGGAGACGAGACAGGCGTCGATTGTGGCGGTACTTGTATCCCTTGTTCCTCTTGTAATGATGGGGTGCAAAACGGAGATGAAACAGGAGTAGACTGTGGTGGTTCGGTTTGTCCTGCTTGCCCAACTTGTACCGATGGTGTGCAAAATGGAGATGAGACAGGTGTTGATTGTGGTGGCTCTTGTACACCTTGTTCAACAGCAACTTGTAATGCGCCATCAAATATCACTTCAACAGTATTGAGTGGACAATGCGTGAAATTATCTTGGACTGCAGAGCCAGACCCAGTTGATAAATACAAAGTTCGTTACCGTGTAGTAGGAGGATCTTGGACAGAATATAATGCGAAGTATACGCTTTCGTTTATCAACGATCTTGCTATGAATACAACCTACGAATATCAAGTAAAGACAAATTGTATTCCTGGTCAATCAAGTTCAGGGTGGTCAGCGATAAATACTTTCACTACATTGACAGATAATTGTGACCGACCTCAAACCATTGCTGTAAGTGGTGTAACAACTACTACTGCTACCGTAACATGGGTACCAACACCTGATGATCTTAAGTATAAAGTGGGGTATAAGAAAAGTGGAGATACTGGTTATACACAAATATTGATCAATGCTCCTGCATCTTCTTATGAACTAATGAGTTTAGTAGCTGGAAGTAACTATAAAGCAACTGTAAAAACTAAGTGTGCTGGTGGTTGGACAAACTGGACACCCAAAGAGGACTTTACAACATTGAGTAGTTTTGATTCGGCTAATGCTAGAATGCAAGAAGAAAATACATTTAGTATTTATCCAAATCCAGTAAATGATTTGGTCAATGTAATGTATCAAGCAGATACAAACAACAAAATCAATATTAAGGTTTTTGATATTTTTGGAAAGGTACTCATGAGTAAAAATGTAACTACTCATGCTGGACATAATAGTGTTCAGTTAGATGTATCACAATTGAATTCAGGAAGCCATTATGTTAGAATCCAAAATGGAAACCAACAGATGACTCAACGCTTTGTGAAATTGTAAAACGTACCAACTTCTTTTAGATAGAAAGGGTGTATTTAACAATATGCCCTTTCTTTTCAAAAAACTAAACCTACTTTTATTATGTTGAATAATAGATTTTTTTTCCTTCTTATATTTGTTGTATTTTCTACAACCATTTTTGCACAGTCGTTTAATATGACCTTGTTATCCAATTGGGATCAAAATACACAAGGAAACAGTGGTGGCGTGTATTACAATGATATTTGGGGTTACGTTGATAGTCAAAATAACGAATACGCCATTGTAGGTTCTCCTACCAAAATACAGTTTATAGATGTAACCAATCCTACTAATCCATCATTAGTAGATTTATTTTATGGTGGTGCTTCTGCTACTTGGAGGGACTTTAAAACGTACAAAAATTATGCTTATGCAGTAGCAGATGAAGGAAGTGAAGGTTTGATTATTTTTGACCTTTCCGATATTCACAATGGAAATATTACAAAAGTTTTTCAGCAGAATAATGTGTTTAATAAAGCACATAATATTTATATCGATCCTCCCAATGGAAGAATGTATGTAGCAGGTGCTGATACACGATTTTATGGTTTGATTGTTTATGACCTTAATGCCAATCCTGCTAATCCACCAATAATTGGAAATGTAAATTTACCTGGGGAGTATGTGCATGATGTTTTTGTACTAAACAATATTGCCTATTGTTCGCATGGATATAATGGACTTTACGTATACGATTTTTCTAACGCTAATAGTCCAATAGCATTGTCTTCTATCGTTACAGGTGGATACAATCATAGTAGCTGGATTAATGAAGAGAGAAACCAACTCATTTATGCTGAAGAGATTCCTGAAGGGCGTCCTTTAGGTCTAATCAATTTAGCAGGCGTCAATGATAATGATTTGGAAATTACAAGTACGTTTAGATTTCCGTTGATTTCAAACAATAATAATGTTACTTATCACAACCCATATATTGTAGATGATTATGCCTTTATTTCTTCTTATAATGATGGAGTAGTGGTCGTTGATATTTCGAATCCAACAAATCCTCAACGTGTGGCTTATTATGACACCTACCCTTCAAATACTACTTATAATGGATTAGCTGGATGTTGGGGAGTCTATCCATTTTTGCCTTCAGGAAATATCATAGCATCTGATACTCGTAATGGATTATTTGTATTGTCTACTTCGATAACCACGACGACTGATTGTGGAAATGGAGTCTTAGATGACTTTGAAATTGAAGAAGATTGTGGTGGCTTTTGTGCGCCTTGTATAGAGGCTCCAACTTGTTCCGACGGTATCCAAAATGGAAACGAAACTGGTGTAGATTGTGGTGGACCGGATTGCCTTGAATGTTCCTCCACTTCTTATTGTAATTCACAAGGAGGCGACGATGCTTACGATTATATTGCTGGGGTCGAATTCGGTTCTATCAATAATCCAACAACAGCGAGTGGTGGCTATACCAATTATACTTCTTTGAATACTGATTTGAATATCAACTCTACTACAACTATTACATTGACTCCAGGTTTTCAAGGAACGTCTTATACCGAATACTGGAGAGTATGGATTGATTATAATCAAGATGGCGATTTTACAGATGCTAATGAATTAGTTTATGATATTGGTGTAGCTTCTGAAAATATAACCACTGGAAATATTACAGTACCTGGAAGTGCGTTTATAGGTTCAACTAGAATGCGAGTGAGTATGAAATATTACGATGTAAACGATGATAGTACATTGCCTGAGCCTTGTGCTAATTTTGCTTATGGTGAAGTAGAAGATTATACAGTAACTATTATTGGAACTTCAAGTTGTACAGACGGAATACAAAACGGAAATGAGACAGGTGTAGATTGTGGAGGATCCGATTGTCCTGCCTGCCCGACTTGTACGGATGGAATGCAAAATGGAGACGAAACGGGAGTAGATTGTGGCGGCTCTTGTATTCCTTGCTCAACATGTACAGATGGAGTACAAAATGGAAATGAAACAGGTGTAGATTGCGGCGGTTCAGATTGTCCTGTTTGTCCTACCTGTTCAGATGGTATACAAAATGGAGATGAAACAGGAATCGATTGCGGTGGTTTTTGTGCGCCTTGTTCTACAGATACATGTAATTCTCCATCCAATATTGCTTCAACAGTATTGAGTGGGCAATGTGTAAAATTAACTTGGAATGCAGAACCCTCACCTATTGATAAATACAAAGTCCGTTACCGAGAATTAGGAGGAACTTGGACAGAGTATAATGCAAAGTATACCCTTTCATTTATCAATGACCTAAGCCTAAATACAACTTATGAATATCAGGTGAAAACGAATTGTATTCCTGGTCAATTAAGTTCGGGATGGTCAGCAATTTATACTTTCACTACATTAGGAGATAATTGTGATCGACCTGAATCAGTAACAGTTACAAGCGTGACTAATAATGCAGCAGCAGTATATTGGACCACAACACCAAATGATCTGAAGTATAAAGTAGGCTACAAAAAAAATGGAGATAGTGGTGGCTATGTGCAAATTTTAGTGAATGCACCAGCATCATATTATGCGCTTACAGGTTTAGTTGCTAATAGTGATTATAAAGCTACTGTAAAAACGAAGTGTGTAGGCGGCTGGACAAACTGGACATCAAAAGAAAACTTTACAACATCGAGTAGTTTTGGTTTGGGAGAAATAGGAAATAGAGGTAGAAATGAAATTGTGGTCTATCCAAATCCTACGAATAACTTCCTCAATGTAATGTACGAAATGGAGGGGAACGGAGAAGTTAATTTTCAAGTTTTTGATCTCTTAGGTAACATGTTGTCAAGTAAAAAAGTAGATAGTTATACTGGAGAGAATACTATTCAATTCGATGTTTCATCGCTGAATACTGGAAGTTATTTTATCCGTATTCTAAAAGGTGACCAACAAGTTGTTCAACGATTTATAAAACTTTAGTAAGTTAACTTTAGTTAGCTCTAGCTCGTGTGAAGTTGCAATTTCACACGAGCTTTTTTGATAGTATGCCTACCTGTATTCGGTTTAAGGATCATCGTTAGTAGCTATCGTTTGATTTTTAGGTACTTTGAACGTTTGACAATCCGAAAACCACTTTGGTTTTAGTATAGCTTTTCAATTATTCTTTTCATTCTAAGGTGTTATATAACAATGGGCAGTTGAGGTTGTCGGAGATGATTCTATATTATTTTTGAATTTCTTTGAACAATTGATCATAGGATATTGTTAATGTACTATCAATTAACCCCTGTTATAAATGCTATTCAAATTTGATATTCAAACAGTCAAATTGATCAAAGAAATACATGACTTTGTATTAGAAAATAACAAATTCAAAAATTTGATCAATTTATTTCCTTTACCTGTCTTTTATAAAGATGAGGATGGACTATATATTGATTGTAATATTGCGTTTACACATTATGTCAAATTGTCTAAAGAACAAATAATAGGAAAGAAGATAGATGATTTAGTTCCAGCATATATCGTAAATGTAGAGCAAAAGTCTGAATATAAGTTGGAAGATAAAACGGAACCTATTATTATTTATGAATTAAGGAGTAATGCTCATAATAATAAACTATCGATTTTTGAACAATCGTTTTGCAATGAAAAAACTGGTACTTACTATACTGTAGGATTTGGTCTAGACAAGGAAATTTCTTACAATAAAATGTCTGAAATGACACTGCAAAAAAAAATAGAAGAATATAATAAACAACTCATCAATTATGCTATAAAACTAGAAAGTAGTACCAACTTTTTAAATCAATTGAAGAGCAATATTCATAACTCAGGAAGAAAAAATATAGTAGGGAAAAAGATATTATATGATATAGAACTGTCTATTGATCATTTTTTGAAAAATGAATTTTGGATATCTCCACTTACTCATCAGTTAAGAAATACAGCACCTGATTTTTATATTATACTGAAGGAAAAATACCCAAAACTCAGCACACTAGATATGAAAATATGTGCTTTAGTAAAAATGCAGATTAGTACAAAAGAAATAGCAGTGATTCTTAGTGTAAACACTGCGAGTGTAGAACAATCACTTTATCGAATTCGTCAAAAAATGGGAGTTAAAGGAAAGGGGATTTTGCAGAAAATTTTATTAGACCTATAAGGTATATATTGAAACGAAATACGATTAGCTGATTGTTACACATTAAAACGTTCCATGCTACATTTACAAAAAAGTCATTTAAATATTACTCTTTACTTTTGGCTGCTTACTTTTCTTTTTCCGCAAAAGAAAAGTAGCAAAAGAAAGCTCTCGGCTCACGATCTTTAGCTAAAAAACATAAAAAAGCTGCCTCTTTTAAGTGGCAGCTTTTTTATGTTTAATCAGAAAAGAAATTAAAGTCCTTTTACTAGTTTACCACTAAACTGTTCATCATTATTTTGGATGGTGAATTGGTAAATACCAGTTGCTATATTAGGACTAATATTTTGTGTTGATCCTTGTGCTTTATTCCATGTCGTTTGGAAAACTTCTTTGCCTAATGCATCCACAATAGTAAAGGTCGTCTTCCCTTTAAAGTTTGTAGGAATGGTAACAGTAAAATTGTCAGCGAAAGGATTTGGGAAAATAGCCGAGCTATATTCTCCATTCATTCGAGCCGTTCCGTCGGCAAAAGAATTTATAGTAGTGAAACTATATTTAGCAGACCAATTGACCCAACCAGCAACACACTTCGTTTTGAGTTTGTACTTATACGTCGTACTTGGTAATAAATCTGTCAGAGTAATTGAATTGATATTCACAAAAACCTCTACCCATGCACCACCAGCTTGCTTGTATCTGATTTTGTATTTTACATCATCAGGGTCTGATGTCCAGTTAATCGTTACTTGTGTAGCGCTATCATAGGTCAAACCTGTAGGAACTGGTCGATCACAAATATCTGATCCTGTAGTAACTTCTCTTGTAGCAGACCAAGCAGAATTCTCTGTTAAGCAAATCGTTTTTACTTGGTATTGGTAGCTTGTATTAGGAACTAAGTCATTTAAAAAACGCAAATTAGCAGGAGCATTTACTTCTATCCAAGACCCACCTACTTCACGATAGCGCATTTTATATTTGTCCACATCGCCGAGTACAACATCCCAAGAAAAGGAGACAACATTACCACTTAAAACGGTATGTGAGATATTGGTAGGAATATCACAGGTCGGCATCGGAGGGGCAGGTGTAAGGTAATTGGCAGCATTACAAATTAAATTGTTTCGAACACTCTCATCCGTTACTGTTTCTAAGGGGAAACCAAAATGTACGACACCAAAATCAGTTCCTTTATAGGCAACTGCTGCACCATCGCCAGTACCACCAGAGTAGTTAAGAGCTATAGCACCACCGCTAGAAGCAGTCATACGATCAGGATATTCCGAATTGTAATAACCATTAGAACTATCATCAAAAGCACCTGTTATGCCATCAAAAATACCACCAGTTGCTCCACCAAAATTATACGTACCACTATCATCGCCCGCATAGCTTGCTTTCAAATAATTATTATAAAAACTGACAGCAGCATTACCTGAAGTTGAACGACCAATATCCCAACCAATTTCGGCACCAGAAATAATTAAGTTTCCACCACCATCTAAGAAAGCACTAACCAAACTTTGCTCTGTAGCATCTAATGTTCGATCAACAGTTGATTCTTCACCCGTAATCCAATCCACTCCGTCATAGTCTGTCAAAGCAATAGAGCCAGCGCTTACTGCTTCGTTGGAAGCCCCATCAAAAGCAAAGCCACAACTGCTTAAGGCTTTAGCATGTTCAACAGCATAATTGTAAGCATTCATACGCTCAAGGTAGCCCCTTTCACAAGTGCCAAGAGCTGCACTTTCATAAACATCAATATTTGCAGAGCGATCAATACGATCAAAACCATCTACAATCAAGTAGGTGACATCGGTACTTCCACTAGCAGGAGTCCGAACAGCAACAGTAGCCGTAGGAAAAGATTCTCCACCAGCATTTGTTGATGTTATCTGGAAATAATACGTTGTATTGGGAGCTAATCCTGTAGCGGTATAAGAGTTTGTAGAAGTAGCTATGCCATCAGCAAACCCTTTTCCGTGGGTACTCATATACACACGATAGCCTGTAGCAGCATCGCCATTTACACCACCAATAGCAGGTACATTCCAATTCAAATTAATTTGACCAGCCCCATTATTTTTTGCATATAAATGTGTTGGTGGTTCAGGTACGATAGTAGTAGGGCTTCCATCTCTATCATTAAAAAATCGAACAATACCTTTGTAAATAGCACGAGCAGCTAAGTTTCTAAAATAAGGATGTGCCAAAGCAGCCGCATCGTCTACATTATCATGAAAAGCAACTTCAACCAAACAACCCGGCATAGTTGTTAGTTCTCGAAGTTCACCAAAGTTGGCAGAGTTGACACCACGGTCATTCCAGTTTGGATCCCAATCTGCAATGATGTCACCAGCTAATTCTTCTTGTATAAAATCTCTTAAATCCCAACTACCAGGCGTAATCGGAGGTGTACCAGAACCATCATAAGCATAAGTAACCGTTCCTCTCGCATCACCGTTAAAGGCATTGGTATGCCAAGCAACATAGATACTGTTATTTTGTTCTTCGGTTGTTCCTTTTGACAGTTCATACTCTGCATATTTTGGACGAATTGTTACATCACCTGTACAAGTAGGGTAGCCTTGGAACATCGCATACTGACGAGCAGCTTCGTCCACTCTAGCACGACCACTTGGGGAACCGCCATAAGTACAGTCACCAGCATCGCCCATACCGCCACCAAAACGTACAGCATCTGCAATGATTGCTTGACCTGGGTCGCTTGACTCATTCGTCAATACGACACTTCCTGTCGAACCTGCATCAAAATAAAACTGTCCCAAATATACCCAAGTACGATCATGCACTTCTTGGTTGACACTAACAGTAGTAGAACCACCAGCATGATTGACAACATAACGTGCATCGATTGGTCGGTTGTCACTAGCTCTAAAAAAGGCAGATACCCAATACCAACCTTCTTCAGGAATGGAAGGAGTATAAATTGCGGTTGCTGTTTCAGAACTTTCAGCAGTTGCAAATTTATACGTGCCACCTTGATAACCAGAACTACCACTTGTAGACCAAGCACCTGTCTCTGTATAAGATGGTGCACCTTCGTCATTATCTACGACAACTTCATTTGTGTTCAGGTCACGCTCTCTTACCGTCCATACATTGGCACCTGCATTATGTAAGTATTTTAGTAGAAAATAATTGACGGCTTCCATGGTTTCAAAGTCTTCGACTAAACCGTGAGTGTTTCCCCGCTGTGTAAGCCAATTATTACTACTATTATCAGCCTTCCAACCATGACCTGCACTTAGCCAAACTGTCTTGCCTGAAAGAGAACCTGCGGATTGTCCTTGTCCATTATGCGGATTGGCATTTTGAGTAACAAGGTCTGAATTTCGAATAGGAGGGAAGGGATCATTATTTGCTTCTTCTTCATAAATAGCGATAGGCGCACTATCTATCATTTTTTCGATTTGTACAAAAGAACCCTCGCCATCTTTGACGTAGAGTTGTAGCTTTTCAAAGTTGTATTGTTCAAGAGCAGGTAAGAGCGACTCTAATAAGTGCTCATGGGTATCTTCGTTCACATCTTCTAAATGTTCTTCAGGAATAACAAGGTATAACTTTAAAGTACTAGTACTAATATCGATTTCTTGCAAGAGCATATCGTGATCATGTCCGTGATCATCACCATGCATCAATAGTATATTTTGTAATTGAAGTTGCATTTGTTCTTTTTGGCTAAGCTCGACTTGAGCAAAAGTAGTAGTTACCAATAAGCAACAAATTGCTAGGAGTAGGTGGCGTATTACCATGTGTTTTGTTTTTAGGTTTCTGAATTGATCTTGCCTTTAATTTTTTAGGCAGCTTATAAAGATATTAAAAAAATACAAAGTATAAGTGCAAATTAAAATGAAAGTTTCAATAAAAATAGTAAAACACCGAGCTAGGTAGTTAGTTTTGTATTTATAGATGATACTATAAAAGTAATAAAATGGATATAAGGAAAGTACTATTTATCACGCATGCGAATGTTCTGATTGATCTTAATGTACCACTTTTTATTGTATTGGCAAAGAATAATTCAGGAGGTAAGGTGATATCCGGTTGTTCGTTAGAAGGGTTTGAGCAAGTAGCAATTATAAAAATTAGAATAGAGAAATAGACGTATTCTTTTTTCATTCATTTGGAATTTGAATAAAGATAGTATATTTAATGAAAAATTGAAAATGACCTTCGGAGAAAAAGTAATTACGTTCAGCAGTTCATTAAAGCTAAAAGCTCGTTTGCCAAAAAACATTCGAGTGATGAATCCTTTTGCCGAAAACCCAAAAGCATTAGAAATATCGTCTGCATTCTATCGGAAATATTATAATGATCAAAAGAAGCGCAAACTTATTTTAGGGATTAACCCTGGGCGACTTGGTGCAGGTGTTACAGGCGTACCCTTTACAGATACCAAACGATTGAAAGGAAGTTGTCAACTTGAATTTACAGGCAAACAAACACATGAACCATCTTCCGTTTTTGTTTATGAAGTAATAGAGGCTTATGGAGGAGTAAATGCATTTTACGATCAAGTGTATATTAGTTCTGTTTGTCCACTCGGTTTCGTCATTCAAGATGAAAAAGGGAAGGAAAAAAATTATAACTACTACGATAGCAAAGCACTCACTGAAGCAGTAAAACCCTTCATTATTCAATCCATCCAACGGCAAATAGCATTTGGCATACATACTGATAAATGTTATTGCCTTGGCTCAGGCAAAAACTTCAAATTTCTAAACGACTTGAATAAGGAACAACAATTTTTTGGAGAAGTCATTCCTTTAGAGCATCCTCGTTTCGTCATGCAATATAAATCCAAAACAAAAGATGAATATATTGAGAAGTATTTACGTTTGTTAAGGTAGAGACAAAAAAAGTGCTCCTCTGCGGAGAGGAGCTATTGGGGTAATATTATACAAAGTCGGGTTTTAAAATGGGGTTAATAAAGGAGCCTCCGAAACCGAAGGCCCCTCTGATAAGGGAGAGTTTCTACTAACCAAATATCTTAAATTTCTTTTTTAGTAAAATTTCATAGCTTTATATTTTTGGTAAAGTAGTTTCTTTTTTAAGGACAACAATCAGGAGGTGGTTTGTGAACGCTTGTATCATCGATAATAATGATGTCTACCCTGAGTTCTGGTGTTACAATTAGGTTTTCTTCTTTCTCTTCTGTGTTAACCCGAATTTCAAATTCACTTTGTGATTCTTTTGTACAACTAGAAAGTATAAGTAAAAAAGTAAATAGAGAAAATAAATTACGCATGTAAAATAGTTTTGGTGATATATTAATCTTATGGTCAACGAATCTTACTATGGCTAATTAGTTTCTTTTATTTTTTCTAAACAAATTCGATCCTATTTTATTCCTCCTATTCAAAATCTGGTGGACGATGTACTACACTATCATCAATGATGATGATGATACTTCTTCTTCCTAATCCTTCCAAGTAGATTTGAGTTTCGTAAATAAAATCAGGGTCTATTTTATGTTTCATTGTATTTGGTTTAATGGTATAAGCTTCTGGATTAAATTGAATATAATCCAAAATCCAACTATTTTCATTATCGACCTCTTTTTCTGTTTCACTTGTTAAAGTAGCCAAAATATCTTCGACAGTGGAGGTTCCTAAATCGTCATTAGAAAATATTTCATTCTCCATTGGGATTAAGACTATTTCATTAGAGGTTATACTTTTATGTTGAGAATAGGTATTGCTGATTAATACTTCTTCTTTACTACAACTATAGAGTAAGCATAAAAACATCAGTAGAGATAAAAGGTTTTTCATTGAAATTACATTTTTGCTGATTAAAAGTATATTGTTATAACATTATGATTGTATATTGGGTGTGAGTTATTTAATTTTTACATAAAGTTATCCTGTGAATATATATAATCAAAATCACTTTTAAAATATAGTAGGGTTTAAAAAAGGGGTATTATTGTTGTATTTAAATTGTAAAACACTGTTTATTAGGTTTTTATACTTTTCTACTTTGTAGAAAAGTAAGTATTAAGTAAGGTGTAAAATGAATAATAATTCTACTGAAAATCACCAAAAAACAATTTCTATGTCAAAGTCTTTTAAGAATCTTAAAACATTGGTAGAGGTCTTTTATACATATAGAGTTAAAAATTTAGATGTACTTGCTAATCCTGGAAAAGCGGATACATTGGTAGATCAATTGTTTAATGATATTTTAAAGGGTGAAGTAGAATCACTTAAAGATATTCAGTCGAAGTATAAAGATCATAAAGGAAAGATGGCAAAATTAAAACAAAGACTACTTAAGTCGATAGTTTTTATTGATCAAAGAAAAAATCAGTATTCACCTTATGGAAAAGCGTATTATGAATCAAATGAAAAACTTTTCATAATTAATACATTATTAGGGGAAAATGCAATTGCTCCAGCAATTTCTATTTGTAAATCAACCTTAAAAATGGCGAAAGAGTTTGAATTGACTGACTTGATATTTGAACTTTCTAAAATATTGAAAAATCATTATTCCACTCGAGAGGATGATGAAAAAAAATATGCAGAATATAAAAATGATGCTCTACAATATTTAGCAATCATAAAAGCGGAGTATGAACTGAAAGATATCTACGAAACATTAACTCAACCTTATTTGAAATCTTCTCTGGTAAATAAAAATGCGCTCGAATACGAAGCCCAAATAGACAAACTTGAAAGGCTTGCAAGAACATACAATACTAAAAGTCTCTATGACTTTTTTTATCGAATAAAAGTCCATATCTATTTAAGTAAATTGGATTTTGAAAAAATCATAACAACCTGCCAAGAAGCAAAAAGACTGCTGAAAGAAGGTAAGTGGTATCGACTTGCCTCTATTTTATGGTTTGAAGTAAATATGCTGAATGCTTTTATTATAACAAAAAAATATAAAGAAGGAAGAAAGGCAATAGAAGACAGCCTTTCCTTTGTCAAAGAATATACTAACAATTGGTTGACATTGTTAGACTTGTATTTCAAATTAGCTTTGCATTCTAAAGAATACGATGAGGCTTATTTTTTATTGAGACGGGCAAAGAAACAACTAAGTAAAAAGAAAAATATGCCAGAAAATTGGAGAATGAATAATTTGTATATTCAATATCTCATTAAGATTGGAAAATTGGAATCTAAGGAAACAAAAGATGAATGGTTGAAATTGGAAAATAACTTTCTAAAAAAAGTACCTCCTTTTTCGGAAGATAAACGTAATAAAAATATTAACATCCTCATTCTACAGATTTTGTTTTTATTAACTAAAGGTAACAGAAAACTAGATAAAGAAGATTGCTTGAAAGCATTGGCACGTTATGAAGTTGACCGCTTACAAAAGAATAAGGATTATCGCATCAATTGTTTTGTCAAAATGTTATTACAATTATCCGAGGGAGATTATAATAGTAAACGGGTTGCCCGTTATGCTTCAACATATGTGGAAAAACTCAAAGCCTTTCCGCTAGAAAAAGTAGCTCACCGAATTCAAGATGAACGCATCCCTTACGAAGATTTGTGGGAGATGATTTTGGTACAGTTAGAGGAGAGATTTGGCTTGAACTAAGCAAAAAAGTGCTCCTCTGCGGAGAGGAGCTAAAGGGGAATGCTACTTTACAAAGTCAAGATTAAAAAAGAGCCTTCGAAATCGAAGGCTC
>JAHDIP010000421.1 GCA_020630735.1 Saprospiraceae bacterium
AAAAAAAATCCCGTACTTTCTGATCGAAAATTCGGGATGACTCATGTTTTATTTAGATAATCTTGTACAAAAAAAGCCCATAGATTTAAAATCTATGAGCTTTATCCATTAGCCTAAAATAATAATTTACTGTAAAACTCTTTCTAAATTCTTTTGGGTTATGAGACTTTAAGTAATGGTCCACAAATGTTTCCTTCTCTTAAAAGTTTACTAGACTTTTATCCTAAAGGAATCGTTCACTCATTCGCCTTAATACCTAAGGGGATTAGGCTCTGTGCGTTTCTCGACTTGTAAAAAAATCCAAAACTATTTTGACTTAAAACCTATTGTGTTTTTATCTTTCTGTGTTTCCACCTTCAATTACACCTATTTTACTCTTTGAGTAAAAATAAATATCTGTACCATTCAAATAATTACTTGTTGTAATGGTAGTGCTACGTTCTACTGTTTGGGAAGTGGAATGAGCATTTGCTTGAAGCCCTATTGTGATGAGGCAGAAAACTAGAATTAAATTCTTTGTATTAGTATTAAATTGGCTTGGTAGTAAACTTTTCATGGCTATTGGTTTGACTTGGTAATAAATATCATTGCTGATTATACCATAGTATATGTCAAAATTGTGCCGAAGTAATAGGTTGCTGATTGTCAGTGATTTATGTTTGAGTTTATGTTGTTAATTAATCCCAAAAAGGGAATTTAGAAGCATTTTTAGAATAAAAAATTGTTTCTTTGGCAATTTTTGCATTTTAGATAAGGTAGCTACTTTTTTAGCGTTTAGTATCCTGCAAAAGATGCCGTTAAAAACGGCGCAAATATTGGGTCATTGGCTTAAGCTTGTGCCTGTAGCACAAAGAGTGCTGTTTAAAACTACGACCAGCGACTTTATCTTTTGGGTTGGATTTTTCTTTTTTTTTGCAAAGATTATCAAAGAACCAAAAAATTATTTGCTTGAACAAAAAAAGCCCGTAGATATAATCTACGAGCTTCATTCAATAGCCTAAAATAATAATTTACTGTAAAACTCTCTCTCTAAATTCTTTTGGGTAATTGTGTTTTTATAATCCTGTATTTCCACCTTCTAGGACAGCTATTTTTTTAATAGAATAAAATGTATAATAGCTATCTATATTATTAAGTTCAATTGTACTTGAAGTGTTATTATTTATTTGGGGCGTCGTTTGAATAGTATTGGTAGCTGCTCCGAGACCTAGTGTAAATAAGCTAAATATGAAAATTAAATTCTTTGTATTAGTATTAAATTGGCTTGGTAATAAATTTTTCATGACTATTGGTTTGGCTTGGTAGTAAATATTGTTGCTGTTTATACTAGTCTATATGTCAAAATTGTGCCCAGATACTAAATAGTTGATATATAGTGTTTTACAGTTAGTTGAATGTGTTATATGATTTCAAAATGAGAATTCGTATGCATTTTGAGAAGGCTCAAATGCTAAAAAACAAATAATCGCTCTTTCATAACAGATACTCAATGAAGCTGCACAGTTAGTATAAACCCTCGCCATTCCATCAATTTTATCTGCTACTTGTGTTCGAATTCATCATTAATCATTTAAAATCGAATATCATGAACACGAATAAAATAATCATCGCAATAATAGTAATCCTTTTTAATGTAGCTGTAACTCCTAGTTTTGGAACTACTACTGATAGCTTACAAGCAGATACGAATTTGGAATCCTTATTTAGAATGAGTGATAGTTTACTATTAGATAAGGGAGATGACTTTGCAAGCTTTTATAGTAAGTGGCAATTGATTGACGAAAAATTTGGAGATGCATCTGACCAAGGCTTACAGAGTGCCTTAATGAGAGAAGCTAACTTTTTATACACAAGAGTAATCGACGACAAATTATTTAGAGCAAGTGCTAAAGAATATCTAGCGACAAATGAAATGGATTGTACTTATAGAACATTAGTGGCTAAAGGCATTATCGAAGGTGAAGCAATCGAAGGAAATATCAAAGAAAGTATTCGCCACTTTGAGACACTAAAAGCAAGTTGTACTGATGCAATAGATGAACATCTTGCATACAATATGCAATATGTGTTAGATGCAGATGTATCTTTGGATAGTTTAGAACGATTGCACATTTCAGAAGATGAATATTTGTGGTCTAAAGCGCAGGTTATAGAACAAATGTTGGAGTTTGATTGGTCATACGGAATGTATTATAATGACTTTGAATTGATGTACCAGGTTTATCAAGAATTATTAGACTACTATCCAGATAGCTATTTTGCTGACGAAGCAGAATGGAAGTTGAACACCGCTTGCAACGCAGCAGAAGTATATGACGACTTCGTCGGATCACAAGATTGTATCGCTTATTACAAATCCTTTTTACAACGTTATCCTCGTACTAATTTACAAGCAGATGTTTACTATGCCTTAGTGCAACACTACAGACATTTAGAAAGTAGGGAGGAAGATAGAGCTTGGAATTTATTGAAGGCTATTGAATTTGCGAATACCTTAGTGGATTATTATACTGACTTTGCAGCTGAGCATAGAATTAGTGAATTGTTAGTAGACATGATTCAGTTATTGGATAATGAAATGTGGGAGCTGAAAGTAGAAACTGATAAAACAGTTTATACAGTAGGAGAGCCAATAGATTTGAATGTCGAAATTATGCGTAAAGAAACGAGTACCAAAACAAAGACATTAAACGCTCATATAAATCATGCTAATTTTGGAATCTATGTACATAAAGTTGGTGGAAGTTATAGTGAGGACCAACAATTTTTTGAACCAAACACACAGGTAATAGATTGGACTACGGAAGCCGTTTTGCTTTCGGCAGGAGATAACTATCAAGAAACGATAGATTTGAGTAATTGTGTGAAATTTAATAATAACAAAAATACAGGTGGCTTTCAATTACCTGTTGGAACCTATGAAATTACGATTCGAAGTCTGGATTCGTTTTATAGTGATTTAGTTTTTTTTGAAACGGTTAAGATAGAAGTAAAGTAGGTTTTAATTCTTTATAAAACAAAAGCCGCCTGCAATCAAGCAAGCGGCTTTATTA
>JAHDIP010000117.1 GCA_020630735.1 Saprospiraceae bacterium
TGGTGCAAACATATACTTGAATTTCCTTGTCAAAACATCAGTTCTTATGGCAAAATCCTCTGTGAAATTGCTACTATCTTTATAGTAATATAAAATTAATTATACCATTCTAAAACTGTTAGAATTATGGAACTTACAAAAGAACAAGAAATTCTTCAGCAAGTAATATCTGAAGCATGGAGCAATCCTAGTTTTAAGCAAGAGTTAATGCAATCTCCACTCGAAGCTATAGAAAGATTAACAGGCAAAACATTGAAATTACCTGAAGGCAAAACATTACAGGTTTTTGACCAAAGTAACGAAGACGTCATCTGCTTAAATATTCCTCAACAACCTAATATGGATAGTCTTGAACTAACAGATGAACAATTAGAGTTAGTTGCTGGTGGAAAAATAGCAGCGACACTTCCAAATGGTGGATTTAATTGTGTTTACCCTTGGCCATGGGGCACAGCTGTTCATCGTCCTGGTCCTAAGATTCCTTTATATGATAGATAAGCTTTATCAAAACTTAACATCGAAAAGAAGAGGGTGCAATAATCATCCTCTTCTTTTGAATTGATAATAAGACGAAAGCTTAAAATTAAAAATTATGAAAAGAGTACTCTTTATCCTCGGTCAGCTTAACGATAATGATATCGAATGGATGATAGATAATGGGAAAAAACAAACCATTAGTCAAGGCGATTTTTTAGTCAAGCAAGGAAATCCTATTGAGAATATCTATATCGTACTATCAGGTAGCTTCAAAATCTTTAATGAACAAAACCCAGATTTTACTATAGCTCAAATTGGTTCAGGCGAAATCCTTGGTGAAATGTCTTTTTTAGATGAACGTCCTCCTTCTGTTTCTGTAGTAGCTACTGAAACTTCAAGCGTCTATAGTATTTCTCTTGCACGAATGAAACAACTGATGGAAGTGGATAATAGATTTGCCGCTCGTTTTTATTATGCGATTGGTTTGTTTTTATCAGATCGATTAAGAAAAACAACTGGTAGATTAGGCTACGGTGCATTAGAAGAAAATGAAGACATCGACGAAATCAATATTAATGTTCTAAATCAGGTCGGTCAAGCAGGGTCAAGATTTAGTCGTATGATCAATAAATTAGCTGAAAGTTAAAATCCTTCTCTTATGTGGTCAAGATATTTGCTCTTAATAGCACTCATTTTAAATGCATCAGTCATTGGATATAGCCAATCTGATGAAATAGAATGTAACCTAGGAACTTTGTATAATCTTACGGTTTCTAAAAGCCCTACTCTTCAACGGCAAAATATTCAATATAAGATAGCTGAAGTTGATAAAAAATCTGCTGCAAGCACTTTTGATTATCAACTGTATTCTGACCTTTCTGTTAGTAGATCAGGTTTAAACCTTTTTGAACTAGATCCTAGAGTTGCATTGGTAGGCGGGCAAATAAATACGAATAATTTATCCCTTTCGGGAGGAGTTCAACGAACGTTTAGATCAGGTCTTAGAGCCAATGCTGGAGTAAACTATGCTAGAATTGCAGATAATTTTCCGCTCAACTCGTTTAACGAAGATGTAGGTTCCTTTTTTTCTGATAATAGTACAAGTGTTTCGGCTTCTGTAACACAACCGTTACTAAAAGGAAGGGGAAGAAGTATTACAACTGCAAATGAAACGACTTCCCAATTAGCTATTGAAAACCAACAATTAAATACCACCTTTATCGCATCGGGAGAAATTTTTAATATGGCAATTGGGTACTGGCAATATTTAACTGCTAATGAGGCTTTAGAAGTTTATCAAATCAATGAAGCTAGAGTAAGCAAAGTTTTAGAAATAACAAATGAACTTGTCAAAGCAGATAAAAAGCCTGCTAGTGACTTACTCCAAGTTCAGGCAGATTTAAAAGATAAAGAACGTCGAACTATTCTAGCTAAACAACAACTTTATGCTGCTCGTCAAAATCTAGGTCGCTATATAGGATTAAGTACCCAAGAAAGTAATCTTATTTCTTTACCTAAAAATGACTTTCCTCAAATTGAAAATATTCCTTCTGACTTGAGTCTTCAAAACCTGTTGGATTTAGCTTATAAAAACAGAACTGATTTAAAGGCAATTAAAAAATCATTAGAAATTCTTTCGGTTTATGTTGACGTTGCAGAAAATAATACGAAGCCTCAATTAGATTTAACTGGATCTATGGCTTATGGAGGAGTAGATGCAGGAAACGGTGTGCATCGATTGCTAAGTGCACTTGCTCAAAACGAGGGTCGGAATTATCAAGTTGCTTTAGGATTAAGTTACTTATTTCCTATCAATAATAATTATGCGGAAGCCAATTTGTTGAACAGCCAATTATTATACACTGACCAAGAAATTCAACTTAAAAATCAACTTCGAAATATTGAAGTAAATGTAAGTATCGCTTACAACGATTTATTGAATAGCATTGAAGCTGTAAAGAAATCAAAACAATCGTTGGCTTACTATGAAAATGTTTTTAAAAACGAACAATTGAAATTTCAATCTGGACTAACAACATTACTCAACCTTATCCTGCTTCAAGAACGACTCACTTTTGCTCAACTTGATTACATTCAAAATCAACAACAATTTGCGATTGCTATTAGCAATCTACGCTATGAAACAGGTACCATGTATAAAAAGGATGCATATAATTTTATTTCAGAAGAAGACTCTAAAAAACCAGAAGTTTTTTACTCTCTTCCTAAAGAATAATTTTTAAGAATCAATTTAAATTTCAAACGATATGGCAGCTCCAGGATTTTTTAGAAAAGCAGCTTTAGAAAAACTATCTACTCCAGAAAAGTTAGATCAACTAATCACAATTACTAGTCCTAGGGCTTGGATAGCTCTATTTACCATAGCAATAACGATAGGTACGGCTATTACTTGGGGTGTTTTTGGACGTGTTAAAACAAAGATTAATACGACAGGAATATTACTAGGTGGAGAAGTGTATGACATCGTGTCTACTTCCCAAGGGCAGTTGATTGATTTGAAAGTAGCGATTGGAGACTTAGTAAAGGAAGGTGACGTCATCGCTTCAGTAGATCAACCAGAAATCCTTCAGCAAATTGAAGCAGCAGAAGCTTCTTTAATAGAAAGGCGGTTCGAATTAAAACAGCTCGTTGCATTTGGCTCAAAAGATGCTCAAATTCAAGATGAATTAATCCAACAAAAACGCTTAAGTGTAGAACAACAAATTCAAACGAATGAAAAAAACATACTCTTTTTAACTCAACAAATTGAAACAGAAAAAGGACTGTTGGCAAAAGGATTAATTACTAAACCTCAGGTAGTCAATAGTGAACAACAACTAGAAAATACACAAAACCAAATAGAAGCTTTAAAAGCTCAGTTGGTGCAGATGTCATCCCAAGAATTAAATACAGGTTTTAATCAAGAGCAAAAAAGAACGGTGATCAAACAAAGAATTGAGCAAGAAAAACTACGATTAGATCAGTTAAGAGAACAGTATGAAATTCGAACGAGTATTAAAAGTCCTCATAGTGGAGAAGTAGTAGAAGTACTTACCAATTCGGGAGTAGTTGTAGGAGTCGGAACACCACTTTTTAAGATGAAAAATGAAACAGCAGTTGCTGATAATGGAAAAATAAAGGGCATTTTATATGTGCCTTCACAAGATGGTAAAAAGATAAAAGTAGGAATGGAAGCATTAGTAGTACCTTCTACTGTACAACCACAAGAACATGGGTATATGAAAGCTACAGTAACCTATGTTTCAGAGTTTCCAGTCACTCAACAAGGGATGATGACTTCTATGAAAAATGATCAATTGGTTAAAGGTTTATTAAGATTGGGAGCTCCCTTCGAAGTATATGTCGAATTTGAACCTAACCCATCATCTTATAGTGGTTACGAATGGACTTCGGCTAATGGTCCAGAAGTGCTGATTAATGCAGGAACTTCTTGTATGGGAAAAATTACAGTAAAAGAAGAACCACCAATTGCGATGGTTGTACCAGCATTTAAAAAGTTTTTTGATCTGTACTAATCTAATAATTAAAATTTCAAAGTGATGCTAAAGGTCAAAAATAAAAAAGATAAGCCCCAAAAGGTGGTTAACAAAAGAGTGAAAACTCCTACAGTACTCCAGATGGAAGGTGTAGAGTGTGGTGCTGCTGCTTTAGCCATTATGCTAGGATATCATGGAAGACATGTACCCTTAGAAAAATTGCGTGTCGCTTGTGGTGTATCAAGAGATGGTCTAAAAGCTACCAATATCATGAAAGCTGCCCGATCATATGGAATGACAACCAAAGGGTATGCGAAATCAGTTGAGAATGTAAAGAAAATGAAGATGCCAGTTATTATATTCTGGAACTTCAATCACTTTTTAGTATTAGAAGGGTTTACTAAAGATAGAGTTTATCTTAGTGATCCTGCACAAGGACGATATCACGTAACACATCAAGAATTTAATGATTCTTTTACAGGTGTTGTCATAAACATGGTTCCGAATGAAAATTTTGAAAAGGGCAATGAAAAAACAGGAATGATTCCTTCATTAGGAAGAAGAATTTCTAATTCAAAATTAAGTCTTGTTTTTATTGTTTTGGCTAGTTTGTTTTTAGTCATCCCAGGTTTGATTATCCCGTCATTCACCCAAATTTTCATTGATCAATTTTTAATTAATAGTAGAGAAAGTTTTGTAATGCCTTTACTTTTAGCAATGGGTGGAGTATTTGTAATACATTCTCTTTTAATTTTTATACAACAGTATTATCTACTTCGATTAGAAACCAAATTAGCACTCACTACTTCGAGTAAATTTCTTTGGCATATTTTACATCTACCTACCTCATTCTTTACCCAGCGGTCAAGTGGTGACGTAAGTAATCGAGTAAGCCTTAATGATAAAGTCGCACGTTTGCTGAGCGGAGATTTAGCCAACGCTGCGCTCAATATGGTTGTCGTTTTATTTTATGCCTTACTCATGTTTAGCTATGATATATGGTTGACTACTATAGGCATTTGTATTGCAGCAATTAATGTCATTGCTCTTCAAGTAGTATCTCGTGCTCGAAAAGATAGTAACCGTAGATTAGTGAATGAGAACGGAAAATTAATGGGAAATACGATGTCTGGTATTAGTATGATAGAAACCTTAAAATCGAGTGGAAGAGAAGGAGACTTTTTTACAAATTGGTCTGGATACTTGGCAAAAGTTATGAATGCACAACAGGAGTTAGGTTGGCTTTCTCTACGTTTAAACGTAATTCCACCTTTGTTAATGTCTATCAATACAACCATCATTATGTGTGTCGGTGCACTGCGTGTAATGGATGGTGATATGACATTAGGTATGTTAGTCGCATTTCTATATTTGATGAATAATTTTATTAGTCCAGTTAATCAATTGGTAGCAGTGGGAAGTTTATTACAAAAAACACAAGGAGATATGGATCGGATTGATGACGTAATGAACTATGAAGTCTCAGAAGAATTTGCAAGAGAAGATATTTCTTTAGAAGATACAGATAAGAATAAGTTAATCGGTTCACTTGAATTGAAGAATGTAAGTTTTGGATACACACCAACAATGCCAGCCTTAATCGAAAATTTTAGCATCAAACTAGAACCAGGGAGTCGAGTTGCATTAGTTGGTGGGTCTGGAAGCGGAAAATCTACCGTTGCTCGGTTGGTCTCTGGCTTGTACGAACCTTGGGAAGGAAAAATTCTATATGATGGTAAACAAAGAAGTGAACTACCTCGGCAAGTACTCAATAATTCTATGGCTGTGATTGATCAAGACATTATGATGTTTAGAGGATCAATAAAAGAGAACCTATCTTTTTGGGATAAGACAATGCCGGAGCATAATATTATTCAAGCAGCAAAGGATGCTCAGATTCATGATGTCATTTCTGCTAGAGCAGGTTCTTATGATAGTGCTGTTGCAGAAAAGGGAACCAATTTTAGTGGAGGGCAAAGACAACGAATGGAGATTGCTCGATCGTTAGCACTTAATCCTTCAATTCTAATTATGGATGAAGCTACAAGTGCGCTCGATCCTAAATCAGAAAAAATAGTAATGGATAACATTCGAAGACGAGGTTGTACTTGTCTTATCGTAGCACACCGGTTAAGTACTATTCGTGATTGTGACGAAATCATTGTAATGAAATTTGGGAAAATCGTTGAACGAGGAACACATGAAGAACTTTTAGCAAAGCAGGGCTTGTATTCAGAATTAATTAGTTCTAAATAAATAGAAACGAACTATGGAAAATAGACCTTTACAAATCCAATTAGGAGCAAATAAGCCATTTTTTTTAGATAAAAATGATAGCTTTTGGGTTGTTGCATCTAGCAGCGTAGATATCTATTACGTGAAAAGAGAGCAAGATGGACAGCTAAAAAGTTCAAGAAACTATTTGTATACCGCTAGAAAAGGAGACATTCTTTTTAGCCTTAGAACCGGAAATGAGTTTAATGAATTTTCTCTCATAGCGGTTAGTCCTGATGGGAAGTTGATAGAAGTAAATAAGTCTTTTATTCGCAATTTGCATAAAGGTCAATTAACAACTAAAATAGAACGCTGGATTCATTCTTTATCTCAAAGTATCCTTCAAGGAAATAAACCTAAAATTTATAAAGACATAAATAAGGCAGGCTCATTAAAACTAAAAAAGAATGAAATTGCTTATCCTGCCAAAGGGCTTTATTGGGCAGATGTAAAGAATGGAAGTATTGCTATATATGGAGACGAAAGCTTTACGGAAAGTAATACCTATGAAAGAAGTATCCTTTTACCTATAAATAAAGAATTGTGGATTAAGTCACAAGAAAAAGCGACAGAAATTAAACTCTATGAAACTTCTACAATTGTCCATGATGATATTACCTTAATGCTTTCCATTCATCATGTACAAGATTATTTTTTCCAAAAACTCAAAAAAATATTTTCCCATAAAATAGAAAAAGAAGGAAATACCGTTTACAAAAAAACGAATTCTGATAAAGAAGCAATTGAAGGGAGCTTATCAGGTCTAAAATCTATTCTTTTTTCAAAAGAAGAAGTAGAAACATTTTTAGATATCAATACATCCAATCCACTTTTTGGAGCATGTCAATTAATTGGGAAAGAAACAGGTTTTGAGTTTGTAGAACCTAAGTTTATTCGAGATTTTGAACATAATTTGACTGGTCAACTAGATGCAATTGTTCAAGTATCTAATGTCAGAACTCGAAAAGTTATTTTAAGAGGAAGATGGTGGGAAGAAGAGAATGGTCATTTACTCGCTTTTACCAGAGACGATAAAGAACCCGTAGCGCTTATTCAAAATCAAGGTGGTGCCTATATCATAAAAAATCCAGTTACTAAAACGAATGAAAAAGTTACAGATGAGATTGCACAAAATCTGGAACCGATTTCTTATATGTTTTTATTTGCTTTTGATGAGCAAATGACTTCTATCCGAAAAATAGGAAACTTTGCTATCAAAGGATTAAAGCTAGATGCTATCTATATTATTCTAGCAGCATTTGCTGGAAGTTTAATTGGATTACTTGTTCCGATTTTATCAGGAATTTTATTTGATGATGTTATACCTCAAGCCGACCGTAGTTTCCTTTGGGAGGTATTTGGTATCATGATGGTTATTGCTATTGTTAAAACACTTTTGGAATTAGTAAAAGGAATTTTATTATTGCGTGTTGAAACCAAATCAAACATCACCGTTCAAGCAGGATTGATGGATCACCTCCTACGGTTACCAGTTACCTTTTACAGAAAATATACTGCGGGCGATTTGACAATGAGAGCATTAGGAATCAACTCTATTCGACAAATTTTATCTAATACTATTTTAACAGCTGTATTGAGTGGTACTTTTTCTATTGTAAACTTAGCACTACTATTTTGGTACGACTCTAGTTTAGCATGGGTAGGTATATTACTAGCCGTCATTGCAGTTACAATTATTAGCTTTTTGGGATTTGCAAAGTTGAAATATGACCGACAGCTAGCTGATAATCAAGGAGAGATTCAAGGCTTTTTATTTGAGTTTCTTTCAGGTATAAATAAGGTGAGAGTAAGTGGCTCCGAAAGCCGAGTCTTTGCCCTTTGGGCCAATAAGTTTGGAAGATACAAAGAGCTTGGATTTAAATCTGGTAACTTCCAAAACTTTGTAGAAGTATTTAAAGGCGCTTACCCATTAGTAACCAGTATTTTCTTTTTTAGTTTTATATACTTCACAGTAATGAACGCCAATACAATGGAAGGAATGATTTCAGTTGGTGTATTCATGGCTTTTATCTCAGCATTCAATCAATTTTTGAGAGACTGTTTGAATATGTGTATGAGCTTAATATCTTCACTCAATATTATTCCTCTTTACGAAAGAGTAAAACCAATCTTAGAAGAAAAACCCGAATCGTCTACTGGAAGTGTTGATCCTGGAGAACTAAGTGGCGAAATAGAGTTTAACTCCGTTTCTTTCAGATACGAGCAAGAACAACCACTTGTTTTAACGGATGTTTCTTTCAAAATTAAACCTGGAGAAATGGTAGCCTTTGTTGGTCCATCAGGATCTGGTAAGTCTACAGTACTTCGATTATTATTAGGGTTTGAAGAAGCTGAACTAGGTTCTGTTTATTATGATGGTCAAGGTTTTGATTCATTAAATAAAGATTTAGTTCGAAGACAAATTGGAGTAGTTTTGCAAAATGGTGCATTGATGTCGGGAAGCATTTATCAAAATATTGTTGGTAGCTCAGAACTTACCTTAGAAGATGCCGAAGCAGCCGCAAAATTGGCAGGACTAGAAGAAGATATTGAACAAATGCCAATGGGTATGCATACCGTGATAAGTGAGGGAGCTAGTACCTTCTCTGGTGGACAACGACAACGGTTGATGATTGCAAGATCGATTGTTCATAAACCTCGAATACTTTATATGGACGAGGCAACAAGTGCTTTGGATAATCGAACACAAAATATTGTTTCTGAAAGTTTAGATCGATTGCAAGCTACTCGAATTATTATTGCACACCGACTAAGTACAATCATTAATGCAGATAGGATTTTTGTAATGGATAAAGGACAAATCGTTGAAGCTGGTACCTACGAAGAACTGATGAAAAATGATGGATTATTTTCTCAATTGGCTAAACGACAAATTGCGTAAAAATTATGATAAACATATCATCAAAATATAACTACCTCCAGAATTTCACACGAGAGGAATCTTTGCTTGATGAACTGCTTATCTATACTGAAAATACATTCCTTCAAAAACAATATACTCCCGAGCTTAAAAAGCTAGAAGACGAACCCCAAGTTGCTACCTGGAAAAAATATATCAAGGATTCTAAAGAGCATGGAATTTATCCTATCCTTAAAAAAAAATTAGTTCAGTTTCAATTTCCGATTAAAGAAAATATTAGTCAAACAGAAGAATATAAAAATGCTACGCTAAAAGGCAAATCGACTTTATTAATGCAGCATGCAACGGGGTTGGTTCTAGAAGAACCAGAAAACCTAAAACTATATTTATATGATTCATTAGCTGGAAAAATTCCAGTACTTATTGTCAATAATAGAGCTGATTTCAAAACAGTTATTAGAGCATTAACAGCAAGAAATGAACCACGTCCAATACCCGATTCTATGGGAGCTGCCATGATCTGTGGAATCAACAATTGGAATCGATTGAGAACAGCTCTTCAATATGATGAATGGGAAGTAGTACTGAAAAATAAAGCCTTATACCAAGATCGTATTATTGTATTAAGTAGAATTCCTTACAGTAATGTTGCTGCTAGTGCAATAGACTTAGAAGATGAAGATTGGTTAGATAAATCTTTAAAAATACGATTAAAACATGAGTGTGCTCATTATTTCACTCTTCGCCATTTTGGAAAAATGACGAATAATATGCACGATGAAATCATTGCAGATTATATGGGTATTTGTTCTGTCTTACCTCATTTTAATTCAAAATGGTTTTTGCAATTTATTGGTTTAGAAAATTACCCATCCTTTAGAGAAGGTGGACGAATGAAAAATTATTTAGGAAAGCCACCTTTATCTGATGCAGCATTCAAGATTCTGCAAAGAATAGTCAAATCTGCATCCGAAAATGTAGAGCGTTTTGATAAAGCTTTGGGAAAACCGATTGATGATACTGATCGACAAATGAGATTAATTACTTTATGCCATATGGATATAATTTCAATGGCTTCTAAAGACGGATTCGATTTACTTCGAAAGACGTATAATAATTTACATGTGAAGGTATGAGAAAGGAGATACTTAGCGAAATCAATCAAATATTAAGTAATATTTCTGGTGCATTAAATGTACAAAGGAGTACAGTCTTTTTAGTAAATGAAAAGAAGGAAACGCTTGATAGTCTGATTGCTCAAGGTATTCGAAATAATTTAATTTCGATGCCATTAAATTGTGGTTTGGCTGGCATTGTTGCAAGAACAGCCAAGGCTCAAATCGTTAATGATACACAAAATAACGACTCTTTCAACCCTTACTACGATAACATTACAGGGTTTAATACTCAGAAAATTTTGTGTACGCCTATTTTCAGCACCACACAAAAAGTAATAGGAGTCATACAGTCATTAAATAAAATAAATGGTGCATTTAATGAAAGAGATTTAGCCTTGCTTCAGGGTTTTGCAGAAATGATTGCTTTAGCAATAAAGAATGCAAAACTATACGCTTCTGCCGAAGCGATTAAAAATGATATTGCGAATTTACTAAGAGTTTCATCGTCCATAAATTCTGAATTAGATTTAACCAACTTAATCAAATTAATCGTCAAACAAGCATCAGAAATTACAGAATCTGATCGGAGTAGTTTTTTTTTATTTGATGAAGATGAAGGGTTGCTTTGGACAAAATATGGCGAAGGGTTAGGAACAAAAATCATTAAAACAAAAGAAGGTCTAGCAAGCTATGTAGCTAGGACAAGAAGACCTTTAATAGAAAATAATCCTTATGATAGCCCTTATTTTGACCCAAGCATTGATGTCGAAATGGGATATCTTACCCAATCTGTTGTGTCTATTCCAGTATTTAATGGAACAGGAAAGGTATTAGGTGTTATTCAATCTATCAATAAAAAAGAAGGTGCGTTTACAAACAAAGACTTATTTATTTTGAATGGTTTCGCTTCTCAAATTAGTATTGCTGTTCAAAACTCTAGCTTGTTTGAAGAAATAAGTGAAGTAAGAAATCATTTAAATATTCTTTTTGAAAATCTTAATAATGGTATTCTAACCATAGATCAAGATGGCATTATAAAAACAGTTAATAAACGCTTCTGTGATATTATTGGAATTAATGAAAAAAAATTAATAGGTAAGTTCTATAAAAGTTTGGAACCTAAGTATTTTTCATTTTTAGATTATAGCGATTATACTTTCAGGTCAGGAGAAAAAGTTAAAAAATATCATATTGAGAGTTTAGGTTTAAATGATCAAAAATTAGTTTTCAATTTTGATGCCTTACCTATGAGGAATAGAAATGGTAAAAAACTTGGAGTTATAAATGTGATACAAGACGTTACCTCAGAAGAACGGCTAAGAGAAAACTTAAATCGTTATCTCCCCCAACACGTTATCAACGAAATCATTAACAAAGACGATTTGTCTGTCTTTAATGGTAAATATCGAACCTGTACCATTCTCTTTAGCGATATCAGAAATTTCACCTCATTGACCGAACAATTAGAAGCTATTGAGGTGGTAAATTTTCTGAATAATTATTTTGATACGATGGTAGATGCTGTTTTTAAAAATAATGGCGTCTTAGATAAACTAATGGGTGATGCTATTATGGCAACATTTGGAATCCCTTACCAAAGCGAAAAAGATGCTATCAATTCGGCTAATACAGCACTACAAATGATTGAAAAACTGGCGGTCTTAAATAGTACTCAAAAGGTATACTCAAATTTGGATATCGGTATAGGAATAGCTACAGGTGATATTATTTCTGGAAATATTGGTGCTAAGAAAAGATTCGAATACACTGTAATAGGCGATTCCGTTAATCTAGCATCAAGATTAGAAAGTCTTACTAAAGTTTATGGTCTTGGCATTCTTATTTGTGAAGAGACTTATCAAAGCATTGCAGGCGAATTTATTTGTAGAGAGATTGATAATATAAAAGTAAAAGGCAAACAAAAGTCAGTAAGAATTTATACGATTTTAAAAAAAATAAGTGAAAAACTTTCAAGAAAAGAAGAGCTGTTTTTAGAGCTTTATTCCAAAGGCTTAGAGTCATACCGTCAGGGAGAGTTTAATCAAGCGATCCAATACTTTTATAGAGCATTGCTCTTTAATTCTAAAGATAAACCGTCGCAAATTTTATTAGAAAGATGCAGAGATTTTATCATTTCTCCACCAGAAAATAACTGGAAAGGAACATGGGTTTTCTTAAAAAAATAAAGATGAAAAAACAGATAAAAATCCATATTATTAGATTAACCTTTTGCTTGATTGCGAGTTGGTTAAGCTATGGGTTTTTAGTGGCTCAACCACAGAACGAATTAGGCATTCCATTCATCAAAAACTATACATCAAAACTCTATAAAGGTTTTCCTCAAATATTTGGCGTAGCTCAAGATACGAGTGGCATTGTCTATTTTACTGGAAATGGCATTGTTGAATATGATGGTGAATCTTGGAGAAAAATACCCCCCTTAGGTGCAGTGACTTGGTCAATAGTACTAGGCGAAGATGGTAAAGTATATGTAGGAGGAACAGATGATTTGGGCTATCTCGAACCAGATTCATTAGGGCAACAACAGTTCATCTCACTTAAATCTTTAGTGCCAAATGAGAGTCGTAAATTTGGACAATTAAGGCAAGCAGCTGTTGTTGGAAAAGATGTTTTTTTTGCATCCAAAACGGGTTATCTAATTAAATACGATAGCGAGAATCAAAGTATTCAAACGTGGAAAAAAGAGCCATTTTATACCTTGCTTGGCGGAGCCTCAGGTGAATTATATCTAGACGTTCCCGAGTTAGGAGTAAGCAAAGTAGTAGAAGGCGAAATACAATTAATAGCTGGAGGTGATTTTTTTTCAGATATTGCGGTCACCAAAATCTTACCTTATACAGAAGGTCAATTGCTTATTTGTACTAAAAGTAACGGCTTATTTATTTATCAAGATGGTACCTCCACTCCTTTTCAAACAGAAGCAGATGAATTATTGAAAACCTGGATTTATGATGCAAGAATGCTTCCAGATAATAGCTATGTTTTTTCTATTGTTTACCAAGGTATTGTTGTACTCAATAAAGATGGAGAGTGGATACATAAATTAAGTAAATTAGAAGGACTGCAAGATAATATCATATTAAATATACACGCAAGTCCTTCAGGAACATTGTGGCTAGGTACAAATACAGGTTTATGTCAAGTTGATATCCTTTCCCCTTTTTCTAGTTTTAATACTGATGAAAATAATGATCCATTATTGGCCGAAGACGTTATTCGAGTTGATAATCATTTATATGCTGCTTGTGGTGGTCAAAATGGTTTTCTATATTTAGATAAAAAAGGGCGAGTTTTCCGTAAAGTAAAAAATATCCCTACAGGTCAAGCTTTTAGCTTTTTATCATTTTCTAATCAATTACATGCAGCAGGAAGTAACGGTATTTATCAAATTGAAAAGAACCAAGCGACATTTATATACAAAGAAAAAGAGTCCTCCTTTTTCGTTTTTCACGAACACCAAAGTCAACTCCTAAACGATTACTTATTCCTTGGGCTTCAAAAAGGAATGACTTCTATTTATCGAGAAGAACAAGAATGGAAAACAGAAGGAAGAATAAAAGAGATTCCAAGCAATGTAGCTGTAAAATCTTTTTTAGAAAAAGAACCTGGTAAGCTCTGGATTGGAACAGGGAATCAAGGTTTATGGCGAATAGATTATACCATAGATAGTACTGCTACAAAAAAAATAAATATTTTAAATGTAGATAATTACCAGAAAGGAATAGAGGGAATACATTTGGAAAATACAATAGTTTATTCGATCAATAATCGTACAACAATTACAGGAACAGGAGGTGTTTTTAATTTCGATGAATCACAAAATAAATTAATACTCGATACTAGGTTTCCATTGCCTGTTCCAAATGAGGATATTCAACAAATGCTCCTTGCTGAAGATATTAAAGGAGATGTCTATGTCCATTTTTTATTTTTTGATGGAACCGCAGAATTGGGGATATATAAACTCCAGACTGATGGTAATTATATTTTTGATGCAAGTCCTTTTCAAGAATTACCTAAAGATGAATTGCTGAATGTTTCCAAACTATATCCTGAATCTAATGGTGTCTTTTGGATTGCAGGTCAAAACGGATTATATAGATATGATAGTAATAAAAAAGTAGAGTCAACAGCTCCGCCCATAAAAATAAGAAATGTTTTTGTTGCCGAAGATTCTTTATTGTACGCTGGGCATGGAGTACTCAAAGACCCAGTTTTAGAATATAGTCAAAACGATATTCGATTCCATTTTTTAGCCACTAATCTTCGTATCAATGGCAACAATTACTACCAAACTCAACTAGAAGGATTTGATGATGCTTGGTCAAATTGGAATACAAAAACGGATAGAGCTTATACAAATGTACCTGAAGGTAATTATACCTTTAAAGTAAGAGGCAAATCACCATCAGGTGTCTTAGGGGATGAAATAACTTATTCTTTTAAAATAAATCCACCCTGGTGGCGAACATGGTGGGCTTATTTAGTTTATGTTTTTCTCGCAGCAAGTATCGTCTCCATTTTTAGTAGATGGCGTAATCGAAGACTTCGCCAACAAAGAGAAAGTCTTCAACAAATTGTAAAAGAAAGAACCCAAGAAATTGAACAACGAGTAGAAGAACTTTCAACAATCAATAGTCTACAAGAAGGCTTAGTAGCACTTATGGACATAGATGGTATTTATAAATTGGCTGGAGATAAAATCCAAACACTATTTAAAGCAAATATTGCCTATATCGCCATACTCAATCAAGAGGAAGAGATAATCAATTTTCCATATGGTTATGGAGATGATTTTTCTGAAATAAAATTAGGAGAAGGACTAACATCACAAATATTATCAACAGGAAAACCATTGTTGATAAATCAAAAACCATGTCAAACATACCAAGAATTAGGAATAGATATAACAGGAAAAGAAGCAGCTTCGTTTCTTGGCGTACCCATTAGTTCAGGTAAAGAAATTATTGGAGTGATGAGTGTACAGAGTACTCAACAATCTAATCGGTTTGGCGAAACAGATGAACGATTATTAGCGACAATAGCCTCTCAGGTAGGTGTAGCATTGTACAATGCACAATTGTATAAAGAAGCCGAAAGAGCTCGAGCAGTAGCCGAAGAAGCTAGTCAAGCTAAAAGTACTTTTTTATCTACAGTAAGTCATGAGTTACGAACACCACTAACCTCTGTAATTGGTTTTGCAAAAATTATCAAGAAAAAATTAGTGGAACGAATTTTACCCTTTGTACAAAGTGAAGAAAAGAAAACACATCGTGCCATTAATCAAGTAACCCAAAATTTGGATGTTGTGATTTCTGAAGGAGAACGTTTGACTACATTGATCAATACTGTATTAGATTTAGCAAAAATTGAAGCTGGACGCTTAGACTGGAACATGGAGTCTATTCCTATTCAAGGAATTATTAAACAAGCTACTGCCGCTACTTCATCATTATTCGATCAGAAGTCACTTCCACTTATTGTAGAAATTGAAGAAAATATTCCTTTAATAAATGGAGATAAAGATAGACTAATTCAAGTGTTGATCAACTTAATTTCGAATGCCGTAAAATTTACCGACGAAGGCGAAGTACGTATAAAAGCTTTTCAACAACACGGTTCAATTATCGTCGGGGTTCAGGATTCTGGAATTGGTATTTCCGAAGAAGACTTACCTAAAGTATTTGAAAAATTTAAACAAGTAGGTGATACATTAACAGACAAACCTAAAGGAACAGGTTTAGGACTACCTATCTGTAAAGAAATTATAGAACACCATAAAGGAGAAATTTGGGTAGAAAGCGAAATAGGAAATGGAAGTATGTTTATGTTTAGCATACCATTGGAGGAAGGTGCTATTGTTCAAAAGAGTAAACCTAAAGTTTTAGTACCTAAAGAAGTAAAAATAACTAAAAAGAAAACAGCTAAGAATAGCGACAAAACTATTTTGGTCGTGGATGATGAAGCAAGTATCAGGAGTTTGCTACGACAAGAAATATCAGAATTAGGATACGATATCAAAGAAGCAGTGAATGGTGAAGAAGCTCTAGACAGTATCCGTAGTCTACAACCCGATTTGATTATCTTGGATGTGATGATGCCTAAAATGAATGGTTTTGATGTAGCTGCTATTGTGAAAAATGATCCCCTGACTAAAGATATACCGATTATCATAGTTTCTATTGTTGATGATCGACAAAGAATTAATCAACTTGGTATTGATCGCTATTTAACAAAGCCAATCGACATGGGACTTTTATTGAAAGAAATAGAAGTATTACTCGCAAAAAAGGAGTTGAAAAAAATAACTGTTTAATAACCTAATTAAAACGCTTCAAATATGGAAGATTTAAAATTATTGATTGTAGACGATGAGCCACATATTAGAATGCTTTTAGAACAAACCTTAGAAGATTTAGAAGATCAAGATGTAGAATTACTGGTTGCAACTAATGGACAAGAGGCTTTCGATATTATTCAAAATGAAAAACCTCAATTAGTCTTTCTAGATGTAATGATGCCTAAAATGAATGGCTTTGAAGTTTGCCAAAAGGTGAAAAAGGAACTTAATATGGATGATATACATATCATACTTCTAACTGCCAAAGGACAAGAGGCCGATAAAGAAAAGGGGCTATCTATGGGGGCTAATGAATATATGACAAAACCATTCGATCCTGATAGTATCGTGGATAAAGCGGTAGAAATACTTGACTTAGTAATGGACTAGAATAAGTCTGTTATTTTATGTTGAACTTCTTAATTCATGTTGTCTTATTCAATCCCAAATTTCTAGTACACTTTTTTCAAAATTATTTGAGCTGAAGTGTACGACTAACGTGGTTAAAAATTATTCCTATGGCTCGTATAAATTTAAAAAAAATAATCCAGCGAGATAAAAACACTGCAGCGATTCTAAAGCAACTTGTTAGTGTTGTTGGAGAACCTATAACGATTCAGGATGAAAAAGGAAAATACCTTTTAGGAGATGCTCCTGCGGAGTCTGCAAATTTTTATCCGATAAAATACATAGAAACTATAATCGGAAAAGTTTACGGAACAGTTGCAGCCAAACCGATTGTCGACTTAGTTCAGTTATTAGTGAATCAAGAGCAGGAGAAGAAAAAACTTGGAACGGAAGTACTAGACTTATATCGGGAGGTAAATTTGATGTATAACTTTGCCCAAAAATTAGCAGAAACAATTGACCAAGCTAGTATTGCAAAATTAACCTTAGACGAAACGAATAACTTGATCGCTACCGATAGTGGAATAGTCGTACTTTCCCAAGAAGAAAAAAAGCAAATAGAAATAGTTGCCGAATCTGGAGAGTCCATTACAACAGTGGAAGATTTAGATAATGCAGATAATGTTTTTCGGCAGTTGATGGATAAAGAAGAAGGAGGAATCATTAATGATTTTCAAGATGCTCCTGTTACCAATATGTCTATTCTGTACGCTCCCCTTTCCGTTAAAAGTCGCCAGCTAGGTATGATCTTTTTGGTAAGTAAAAAAGGGTATCAGTTTACAGCTGCAGATTTAAAACTCCTATCAACCTTATCTATTCAATCAGCTGCAGCTATTGAAAGCGCACAATTGTACGAAAGAAATTTAAAAGAAGCCCAAAAAAGAGAAAAAGCAATTAAGGTATTGCATGAAGCTGCAAGTCGATTCGTACCAAATGAATTTATCAAATCCTTAGGCTATGATCAAATTACAGAAGTAACTTTAGGTGATTGTGTCGAAAAAAAAGTAACTGTTTTTTTTAGTGATATTAGAGGCTATACATCGTTATCAGAAAATATGAGTCCCGCAGAAACCTTTAGATTTGTAAATGCTTTTAATAATCGAATGGGGCCTATCATCTCACGTAATCGAGGGTTTATAAATCAATATCTTGGAGATGGTATTATGGCTATCTTTCCTTATTGCCCTTCTGATGCCATAAAAGCATCTATAGAAATGCATAAAGAATTACAAGTCTATAATATTGTACGACAACAAAAAAATAGACAAGCTATTAAGATCGGAATTGGGCTACATACCGGACCGCTTATTATGGGTATAACTGGTGACAAACATCGTATGGATGCTACAACTATTTCTGATACGGTAAATACTGCTGCTAGAATTGAAAGCTTAACAAAATATTATGGAGTCAATATTCTTATGACAGAAAGCTGCTTGATAGAATTAGCAGCTAATTCTAAACATGATTATTTTGACGAATTTCTTTTACGTTACCTAGGAAAAGTACAGGTAAAAGGAAAACAGCAGGCACTAAAAATACACGAATGTTTTGATGGTGATTTATCTGAGAGTATATATTACAAAAGTCAATATCAAGTTGATTTCAAATCCGCTTTACAAAATTTTCACGATCAAAAATTTACATATGCTGTTGCCACTTTAAGCCAAATCGTGACTAAAAATCCTGATGATAGGACAGCTTGTTTATTTTTTAGTAAAGCGAACCAATTAATGATTCAAGGTGCAGATAAAAATTGGACTGGTGTAGAGACTATGATGGTGAAGTAGCAAAATAAGATCAAAAGTACCAACCACAAATCGGGAAGTTATTTTAGTCTAAGCACTTATCTTAATACTAAACATTGAACATATCATTTTGTAATAAAAATTACTTAAAAACTTATCCTATTCATTACCCGTTAAAATTTCAATCTATGATAATTGTTTTATAAACTTAAATTTGCACTCTCGACGGG
>JAHDIP010000422.1 GCA_020630735.1 Saprospiraceae bacterium
TCTAAAGGGAAAGTAAAGTATAGAAATCCATAAAACTGTGACTACAAAGGTTTTATAAAATAAAAAAGAGGCCATCCACGAAGGAAAGCCTCTTTTTCAACAATATAGATTATTCTTATTTCTTAGATAGACGAACTGTTCGTACTATCGCATCTTCATTCATTAAAGCTACTAGATACATTCCTGTTGGAAGATCAGCAATATCATAGTTTGCTCCTTTTGCCACTTCAAACGTTTTGACTTTTGAACCTACTACGTTGTGTACTACGATGTTATTAACTTCATCTGTACCAGTCAACTTGAAAAAGTCAGTAGTAGGATTTGGATAAACATTAATCGTTGGTTTCTCTGTAATTTCTACACTTACTGTTCCTGACAGAGAAAGTGTATAAGTAGCTGTATAGGTATTTTGTTCATTACCTACTTCTGTTACTTCAAGTTCAACAATTGCTTCTCCAGTCGTAAGCTCTTCTATAGATGCACCACCACTACCACCAGGGTAAGCGTGTACATCTAAGGTTCCTTCAAAACCACCTTCTAATTCAAATTCTTTTGTACTAATGGTATGAAACCAACATGAGTTCAAATCACATACTGCTGTTTTCCAACCAGTAGGTAAATAAACTTCATTACGTACCCAAACAAAACTTGTAGTAGTAGTCACATCATTGACAACAACTGCATGACCAACAATATCCGAAGGATCTTCCGTTGCAGGATCATAGTCATCTAAATCAACACTTTCAATGATATCTCCAGGATTAACTGATACAGTTACCTGAGCATTAAGGTTGAAGAAAAAGAAAGCGCATATAGCTAAGAGTAAAATTTGCTTCATAATATTATTTTTTAAAATCTAAATGTTCGAGACATAAAGATAATATTTATCTGGTTCTAATACCACATTTTTTTTGTCAATTAAGGAACATTCATCTAAATAGATGCTTTAGAGGAAACATTTATACTGTAATTTTGGGTAATTAGCTTATAATGTGCACTTTTTAAGTAAAATACTAAACTCAACCAATGGTACAAAAACTACTTTTTACAATAATTTTAAGCTTCTTATTGTCACCAATATACGCCCAAATTACTATTTCGTCAGTAGTCAGCAACTTTCAATTTGACAATATGCTTCGCTATGATGTTTATTTCTATACATCAGAAAACTGTAAAGCATATATCGTTTTTGAAGATGAAAATAATGCACACTACTCTAATATATCTGCTGATACAGACAACCATAAAATAACCTTATACGGACTAACAGCTGAAACAGATTATAGTTTTATTATTTATGCGTTTGATCAAAGTGGTGAATATAGTAGTGAACAGTTCTTTTTTTCGACAGAAACCTACCCCAACAATATAGCAACTCAAATAGATACACTCATCAATAATGAGTCCGAAAACAATGGTTTTTTTTCTTTGAATGGTCGTTTTGCTGCTACCGAACAACTTAGAATACTAAATAGAGACGGTCAAGTAGTTTGGTACGAAATCATCTATCCTACAGGTGCTCCTTGTGTTGGTTATAATTGGACTAACCGAAACACCTTTCTTTATATCGCTGAAGATTGTCATACTTTAAAGGAGATAAACCTAGCGGGTGAACTTATAAATCAAATTGATATTAGCACTTGGGCAGACTTGTACCATATGCATCATGAAATCTACATCAATGATGAAGGAAATTATATGGCGTTGATTGCTGAAGTGCAAGCAGTTGACCAAACATCTGTAGGAGGTGTAGCCAATGCTCAAGTTGTTGGAGATGGCTACATCGAATTTGACCAAGATGGAAATTTAGTTGACTATTGGACTGTTTTTGATCACTATGACCCATTATATTGTAATGAAGATTCTGTTTTTTGGAGTAATCATTTTGATAATGGAATGGATTGGTTTCATGCTAATTCGCTTTCTGAAGATTTAGATGGAAATTATTTATTAAGCCTTAGTAAACAAAACCAATTTATTAAGATAAATAAAACATCTGGAGAAGTAATGTGGACACTCGGCGAAAATGGAGACTTTGACTTAAGTCCAGCTTCGGCTTATTTTGATGGGCAACATAGTATTACTGCTACAGGTGAAAACCGCTATTTATTGTTTGATAATAAAGGAGGAAGTTCTTCTCGAACCTTAGAGTTTGAGCTAAACTTAGACGATAATACTGCTCAACGAATATTTGAATACATTGCCACACCACCAATACTTACACCTGTTCTTGGCAATGCTGCTCAACTAACAAACGGAAATATAATGACCTGTTTTGGACAAAGAGGAATCATCCACGAAACAGATTCCTTTGGCAATTTACTTTGGGCATATAGTAACCCTATTTCATCTTATCGTTCATATTTTATTGATCATTTATACCAACCATTACCTGACCTATTCGCTTTAGATAGTGCTTATTGTTTAGATGATCTAGCAGGTGTAATTCCTACTAATTTAGCAGGAGGATATTTCTCTGGAACAGGTATCATAAATGGTCTTTTTGTGCCTCAAGAGGCTGGAATCGGAATACATACCATTCAATATCATTATGCTTGGTCAAGTGCCGAATTAGAAATCACAGTAACAGCACCAATTTCGCCCCCCCTAATACAAGTTAACGAAAATCAATTATCAACTTCTTCTACAGCAGCTTCCTATCAATGGTATTTGAATGGAAGTCCTATAGAAGGAGCCATAAATACTTCTTGGACTGCTGAAGAGAATGGAAATTACATGCTAGAAGTAAGCAATGGAGCTTGTACTGTTTTTTCAGAAACATTAACCATAAATACGGTTAGTACTTCATCAATTACTGAAGCAAAATTAACTTTTCACCCCAATCCAGTCAAAAATTACTTATCTATTGACTATGGAGGTTTAACCATCCAATCTATTTCTATTTTTGATTTTACAGGTAAGCAAATAAAGCACCTAAATACTGAAGAAATTATTGATTTAACTACTTTAACGAATGGGTGCTACTTTATCCAAGTACAACTAAAAGATGGGCATCTGATTAGCAAAAAGAT
>JAHDIP010000118.1:0-15164 GCA_020630735.1 Saprospiraceae bacterium
AACGATTAAAGCTACTGAGAATCAACCGATAGCTACCAATGATGATCCTTAAACTAAAATCGTTTTCCGTTTCTTGTGATATTTTGTTGCAGCCAGTATTGGTGTATATCTAAGTAGCTACTATTATTCTTTTTTATTTATGCGACGAGAACTTTATTGTTATATAGAAAAACAAGGTAGATAATTTTCCTATGCTTCCCAAATATATAAAGCATTGAAAAGGAAAATTACCTTTAATAGGGTAAGTGCTAACACAAGTATAACTTACCATTAACAGTACCTTCCTTAATCACGAACTTGCAGGAAAATCATTTGCTAGAATGTTATCCATACATCGCTCGGCTAGTGCAGCTATCGTCCAAGAAGGATTGGCACAAGCAGAGGAACCTGGCATAAGTGCACCGTCAACGACATACATTTTATTGTATCCCTCTACCCTTCCGTAGTAATCGGTGACATCACCAATAACGGCACCACCACAAGGATGATAAGTAAAGTCTCTAGTATAACCTGAAGGATCAACCGTAATATCTAAACTTTCAACGCCCCAATTGGCGTCATTTAACATATTAACCGTATGGTCGAGTGCTTGCACGACAGTATCATTTCCAGTATTGGGCCAAAACAAACCAATATCGTCATTGACTTGATCATAGAAATAATGACCTCTCGCCGTATCTAACCCAACGCCCAAATGCAATAAGCAGTAACAATCTACTCCAGGTAAAATGGCACCAATTGGGAAAGGCGCATTTTCGATTAGCACAGGCGTATGAGGATTGTTATAATGTTCTAAGGCTCGTATTGGGGGATTCGCTTGTATCGTTCCAGTTCCTGTAATGATACCTTGACGTTTGAACATGACATTACCATTAGAGCCCCAGCCTTGACCAACAAAACTATTTAGTAATGGTAATTTATTTTTCACTTTTGCCTTCAATAATAATTTTGTTGTACCAACCGAACCAGCACAAAGAAATAAATAATCACAGGTCATCTCACTCGTGTCTAAGACGTTTCCGAACTCATCCAATTTCTGGACTTGGAGGCTAAAACGACCATCCGATTTTTTAGTAATTTCATCTACCTGATGCAAGGCATAGATGCCGACTTTGCCCGTAGCTCTTGCTTGGGCTAAATAATTTTTATCTAAACTATTTTTACAACCATTATTATTTCCATAAATCAATTCTCCTTTCAAAGCAGATTCTGGCATCGAGCCATTCAGTTCTTGTTCGACAATATTCCAATCGTATGCAAGATCAATTAATCGTGTATTCAATCCTGCATTCGTAGCTTGTTGATGAAAGATGTCTGCAAAATGGTAGTAGTCACTGTTTTTTAATATATCTGAAATAACAGAAGCATTCAGCATACTTTTTACTCGTGGATAATAAATCGCATCCATTTCTGCATAGTCAATCTCCGAAGGAAATATCGTTTCAAAATGATCTTGGCGGGGTTGTACTGTCATCCCTCCATACACCAAAGAACCACCTCCGACTCCTGCACCTGTATAGATTTGCATGGTATCAAAATCTACTCGCTCTAGCACACCTGTATATTTGTCGATAGATGAATGAGGCGGCAATGGAAGTACCGTTTCATTCCTCAACCATGTAGAGCGACCATCAGGACTCACTTGATCGCTAAAGGTATCATACGAATTAGTAACTGGCCATTCCTGTCCACGCTCCAAAACAGTGGTTTTTATACCAGCTTGCCCAAGTCGCAAAGCAGCTACAGCACCTCCAAAACCAGTACCAATAACAATAGCAGGAGTATGATAAGAAGGGATCGTTGGATGAGGAATATCTTCGTATGGATTTCGACATTGAGGCAACATCAATCCCATAGTACCTAATGCGCCTAATCCTATAAATTCTCTTCGATTGAAATGCTTTTTCTTATTCTTCTGCATTTTTTACGTTTTTCGTTTACGCTAATATAGAATGTAAATATCATACTATAAAACAAAAATCCCAAGCCGAAATAATTCGACTTGGGATTGAAAAGACTCATCTAATCTAAATTCTTATTTTTTGCTTCGAGCAGCATTTATTGTTTTTTCAGTTGTACGGAGATTTTGGTTACTTACCACGCCATTTGTTACACAGAAATCTTGTTCCTCAAAAGCTCCAAACTCACCTGTAGAAGATACGTAAGTTGTTCCGTTTGCCCCTACGATTTCGTATTCGCCATTTCCTTCGTAGCAGCAAATACCATCGCCATAACTATCATTGATTCGGAAAGTATAACAACCATCTGCTAAGCAAAAATCGTCTGAAATCGTTGTTCCTGATTGACCGTCTTGGTAAGCGCCGCCAGAAGCAACAGTTGTACCGCTCGCATTTTTAAGCGTCCAAGTTGTTTCGCTTCCATAGTTATCCAAAGTCAAATTAAGTGTAGCATCAGTACAAGACCCGCCACCTGAACCAGAAGTGGTAAATGCTCTTGTCGGTGTAAAATCACTTACAGAACCGTCATTACATTTTGTTTTTACTTTGTACTGATACTTTGTATTTGGCTGTAAACCTGCCAATGTAACTTGAGGCCATTTAGGACGAGCAATTGACCATTGAGATGTTCCTTTTACTCTGTATTTTACCAAGTATTTTTTAGCACCAGCGATTGCATTCCATTCTAACTTTGCAGAAGTAGAAGACAATAATGTATAAGTTGGAATATTTGGTGCAACACATCCTTGCGTCTGACAAGGCGCACAAGAACCACCACAATCTACACCTGTTTCTGTTCCGTTTTGAATACCATCATTACAAGTTGAAGTAGTTTGACAAGGAGCACAAGAGCCACCACAGTCAACACCTGTTTCATCTCCATTTTGAACACCATCATTACAAGTTGGAGTACCTCCACCACCACCGCCTGTCTCACAAACATTGGCAGCATTATTCACTAAATTTTGAAGGCTAGATGCAACGTAATTTTCCATTCGTGTAGCTTGACCAGCAGAGAACATATACATACAAGCATCATCTACATAATCCATATAGTTCATAAACATATCTTTCGATCCACAAGAAGTTATACCGATAGCAGGACAGCCATAGTTTTCATCATCTTGGCTAGGTGTATCAGCAACGCCATCATCTACATTACAACCTCCTCCCCAGATGTGATCTAATAATAAGTAGTGTCCTAACTCATGTGTAAGGGTACGACCTAAAGTGTATGGAGCATTTGGAGAAATAGCACCACAACCAGAGCCAGTTCCAAAAGCATTGGCATCGATTACAACACCATCACCGTTACCACTTCCTCCTAGAGGAGAATAACCAAGTACACCTGTATTCGCTCGTACAAAAATATTCAGGTAGCCAGACCAATCATTCACTTGATCACCAGAAGTAGTATTAAAGGTTACAGCTTTATCGCCATTACTTAAGTTGTGACCAGATGGGTGATTTTTAGTTGCAATACAAAACTCTATACAAGCTTCTCCATTACTTATCCCAGGGAAGTTAGAGGCAACATTATTCCAACTACTAATGTCAGAGTTGGTTCCTTGATAATCTTCGTTTAGAATATCTATTTGGCTTTGCGCTAAAGCAATTAAACAAGCTTTATCAGGATTCGAAATTGATTGAAAGTGTACTGCTACAGGTATTATTACAGGACTTGAGCAAACTGCTCTGCTACTCGTTACTTTATTTAAGCGTTCAAATTTTGCTTCGTGTTCTGCTCTAAAAGCTGGATCTTCTAGTAGCTCATCCATGTGTGCGTGCAATCCACAAGTGCGGTCGTGTTTATGACCTGAGTGTGAGTGGGTGTGTGCATTTTGAGAGATTTCTTCTTCTGCGTTGAGTAGTTCTTCGTCTTTATTACAAGAAGTGAATAAAGAAGTTACTAAAACGGATACAAATAAAAACAAAATTACCTTTTTCATCTTAATTAAAGTTTAGTAGGTTTATAACGTTGAAAGATAGTTCTCCGCAGTTATTTTAAATTTGGTTTCGAAATGTAAAGTTGTACTTATATGCTTTTTTTTTGTATTAGTTAATTCCTAATTGATACTTCAAATATAGGCTACAAACCCACGCCGTGTTGGGCTATTTATAGAACTGTATCCTATTTTTATACGAAATACCTTTTTCGTTATACTTTGTGTTGGAAGCAGATTATAAGAATGCGTACATTTGTAATATATTGAGACCAAAGTGGTTTTCGGATTGTCAAACGTTCAGAGTAACTGAAAATAAAACGATAGTTACTAACGATGATCCTTAAACCGAATACCAGTAGGTATAGATTAAAAATTAAACCTTAATAATGACCGAATTATTAAACCTATCTTCTTTTAATTGGATTTTTGACAAACGCTATAGATGGCTTTATCATGCCATTTTCTGGTTTGTGATGTATATGGATCAGATATTATCACTCGCAGGAATACTCCCCCTAAATGATGAGCCGACTATTATCTTATTAGATATAGTCACCGATTTCTTTTTTGTCTATTTCAATTTATATGTACTTCTTCCTTTATTTTTGTTTAAAGGAAATATCAAAATGTATTTGGCTTTAACCGTAGTTACCTTCATACTAAAGACCAATATTGTTTACCTTCTTTTCGATCAATATTTTTATGTCGATCCTCTTACCTTTTTTACGAGTTATGCATCTGGCACTATAAGCTTACTAGGAACGGCGGTTGGCTTTAAGTTTTTTAAGACCTACGTCAAAAATCAAGAAAATTACAATAAGCTTAAAAATGATAATTTAGAGACCGAATTAGAATACCTAAAAGATCAAATCAATCCACATTTTTTGTTTAATGCTTTAAATGGTATTTACGTACAATCTCGCAAACGACCAGAAGAAGTCCCCGAAACAGTATTGCTCCTTTCTGATTTGCTTCGCTATCAACTGTATGATTGTTCGCAAGAAAAAGTAGCTTTAAAAGATGAAATCGAGTATTTAAAGAATTATTTAAAGCTGGATAAAATGCGTAAAAAAGATGCAAATATTGAATTTCAATTAGATGGTGAGCCTAATGGTAAAATGATTGCCCCTTTTGTTTTTTTACCTTTTGTCGAGAATGCGATAAAGCATGGTGTGTCACTTGACAATGGCATGTACATCAAAATTCGTTTAGCTATCGAAGAAGAAAATATACATTTTACTGTTGAAAACGCAAAGCCCGAACAAGCTACTCAGCATATTGGAGGAGGCATCGGTTTGCCAAATGTAAAGCGTCGGCTTAATTTACTTTATCCTGATGCGCACCAACTTGTCATTAAAAATGAAAAGAATAGGTATAAAGTAGATCTTTCTTTGTCACAAAGCTAAAATATTTTATATTTGTCTATATGAAATGTATCATAATAGACGATGAGCCACTGGCAAGAGAAGGTATGGAATTAAATATCCAAGATGTTTCTTTTCTAGAATTGGTTGGGCAATTTGATAATGCGCTTAAGGCAAATGATTTTCTCAAAGACAATCAAGTAGATTTAATGTTTTTGGACATTCAAATGCCTGGTGTTACAGGACTTGATTTTATCCGTTTGCTCAATGATAAACCTCTTGTAATTCTTACTACCGCTTATCCTCAATATGCTTTGGAAGGTTTTGAATTAGATGTTGTTGATTATTTGGTGAAACCTATCCGCATGGAACGTTTTCTGAAAGCGGTAAACAAAGCAAAAGAAATATACGACCTCAAAGAAGATTCTAACGATCAAAAAGAAATCCTTACTTCGCCGTCTAGCGACTTCATCTATATCAAATCTGAACGAAAATATATTCGTATCTTTTTCAAAGACATCATTTATATAAAAGGTATGAAAGACTATGTTTTGATCTATGAAGAAAGTCGAAAAACGATGACTGCGATGAATATCAAAACGATCAAAGAGCAGCTCCCTGCTTCTATTTTTGCACGAGTCGGAAAATCATTTATCATCAATGTTAATTATATTGATAGTATTGATGCTGACTTTATCGTTATTGGTAAAGAAGAAATTCCGCTAGGTAGAACTTACCGAGAACATTTTATCAATACTTATGTGAAAACAAATTTGATTGGCAGGAAATAAGAATCGCCTATTCTTTACTGAAATCAAAATGGTTTTCGAACTACCATGTTCCTAACCGAATTCTAGTAGGTATTTTTTAAATAAAAAAAATAGAATGAAATACTTTTTACACTTATTCTTCTCCTCTATCCTTTTTACTACCCTTCATGCACAAGTAGTTTTGAATGCAGATGGTCCTGGAGAAACGTATCAGCTTATTACAGATGTACTTGCTCCTGGATATAATCCAATTGAAACGCCAGATTGTAATCATCTAGATTTCGGAGATCATATAGACGAAACCTGGGATTCAGAATTACAATCTTATGTTTTCAATTTTCATATTCATGTAACGCCTGACAATGACCGTTGCATTAATTTTGATCGACAGCGTAATGAAATTAAAACCTATGACAAATCTCCAGAAAACACCAAAGGTCGTTTGAATGAAACAGTAAGCTATAATTGGAAATTCAAACTAGACGCAGACTTCCAACCATCGAGTAGCTTTACACATATTCACCAAATCAAAGGAGTTGGTGGCAATGAAATTAGTATGCCTGTCATTACATTGACCCCTCGCACAGGTACACCAGAAAAATTGCAAATCATGTATTCCGATAGTGTAACACAGGTTGAAATTGCGCATGAAGATTTATCACTTTTCAAAGGGGTTTGGGTCGAAGCCACAGAAAAGATTACTTACAAAGAAGAAGGAAGTTATGAACTTAACATCAAGCGAGTTAGCGATGGAGTTTGCTTGTTTCAATACAGTAATAATAACATCAGGATGTGGCGAACGAATGCAGAATTTATGCGTCCTAAATGGGGCATTTACAGAAGTTTAAACAATAGCCATCAACTTAGAGACGAAGTCGTTTCATTCGCCAATATTTCGATATCAGAATGTAATTTCCCTGAAGTGTTCGCACCATTAATTATTAGTGGTAACGTCGTAAAATTACTTTGGGAAACTGAATTTCATGCAGAACGCTACCGTATTCGTTACAGGCCTATTAATGGGGCTTGGACGGAAGTTTTAACTGCTTCTACTGAAAACTTTAGATTTCTGAATGGTCTAATTCCTAGCACTCCATATGAGTATCAAATCAAAGCGCTTTGTGATACTGAAAACTCCAAATGGTCTAGCTCCTATTTTTTCTCGACTTCAACAAGCATTTGCGACTTACCTGAAACGGCAACACCTAACGTGCTATCAAATACAGAAGTTTTTATTGATTGGCCAACAGATATAAATGACTTGAAATACAAATTAAAATATCGACCTAGTAGTGGTGGATTTCCTTGGAATGAATTTACCTTAAATGCAAGTGGTATGCAATTAAGCAATTTACTTCCTTCTACCACTTATAAGTATAAACTAAAAACTAAATGCGAAGGTGGCTGGACACAATGGACTCCTACTTTTACGTTTACGACGCCCTCATCTTTTGAAGCCAATACATTACACTCTTCAAATTTGGTTATTCTGGCTCCCAATCCTTCAAAAGATTTTGTTCATATATTTTTGCCTGAATTTACAATGGCTCAAGCATTCTTATATGACTCTAAAGGGCAACAAGTAATTTATGAAGGATTTCAAGGCAAAGAATTAACGTTAAATATTTCCTCTTTAGAGGTAGGGGTATATTTCTTATATCTTGTTACACCAAATAATACTTATATAAAAAAACTTATCAAAACTAACTTAAATTAAGATTCACTCTGGCGAATGAAAACAATCCATTTATTTATACTATTTTCATTTTTCGCTTTGCTATTGAATGGACAGACAGATCAAACATCTACAACTTCTAACAATAATCCTTTAAGGACTTTGCAAAGTATGGAAGAATTGATCTGTGCGAAAGGAGAATCTTATTTTCATTTTGAAATTGAAAAAGATCAACTTTTAAAACTCTTAAAAAAAAGTAAAGCTTTAAAAAAATACTGTCCTGATAAAAAAGCACATACTAGTTTTCATAGATTGGATATATTGATTGATTATAGATACACGACTAAAAAACTTATACAATTAGTACGTTTAGGCAACTATGCTTGTCGTAAAGTCTCCAAGTGCAAATCAGGAGATCAACTTACGATTACTATCAAAGAATTTATCAATGAACAATATACAGAAACAATAAAAGTAATCCATATCAAATAATCCACATGTAAAAACCTACGATGATTTCTAGCTTTTTTATATAGAAACCGAAATGGTTTTCGGATTGCCAAACGATTAAAGCTACTGAACATCAATCAATAGCTACCATAGATGATCCGACAACCGAATATCGGTAGATATATCATCGACAATTCACTACTATAAATGATACGTCAAAATAATTTCAAAAATTGAAATAATACTTTCCAAGTTTTTATCTTTGCGCAAAAAATAACACATATGTCTACAGAAATAAAAAACCTTGAACCTCAATCCCTTTGGAATAATTTTGCCAAACTTAATGCAGTACCTCGTCCGTCCAAGAAAGAAGAACGGGTAATTGCTTTTGCTAAAAAATTTGGTGAAGATTTGGGACTTGAAACTATTGTCGATGAAATCGGTAATGTCATTATCAAAAAACCAGGTACTGCGGGTATGGAAAATCGTACTACCGTAGTAATGCAAAGCCACCTCGATATGGTTCATCAAAAAAATGCTGATACTGACTTTGATTTCAATAGCCAAGGCATTCAGATGTTTGTGGATGGCGATTGGGTAAAAGCAAAAGGAACAACTTTAGGTGCTGATAATGGTATTGGTGTTGCGGCTATCATGGCTGTCTTAGAATCGACAGATATTGCTCACCCACCTATAGAAGCGTTGTTTACGATTGATGAAGAAACGGGGATGACTGGAGCAATGGGCTTAAAAGGTGGTTTACTCGATGGAAAAATCATGTTGAATCTAGATACTGAAGATGATGATGAATTGACGATTGGTTGTGCAGGTGGAATTGATGTTACAGCCGAAGGCACTTACGCTACTGAAAATATCAGTGGACTCAAATGTTATAAAATTGGTATCAAAGGATTAACTGGTGGACACTCAGGAATGGATATACATAAAGGTCGTGCAAATGCAAATAAGCTGATGAACCGCCTGCTTTTTGGTCTCCACAAAAATATTGACTTAGGTATTCACTCTATAGATGGAGGAAGTTTACGCAATGCGATTCCTAGAGAATCTTTTGCTGTTGTTGCAATCAAAGAGGAGGATGGTGGAGCATTCAATAACTATATCGAGACCTTTGCCAATACGCTGCAAGCAGAATACAATACAACTGATCCAGAAAATACCGTAATTTTAGAATATCATGATGAAGTCGTTACTGTTATGTCTAAAGATTTTCAAGGAAAACTTTTACGTAGTATTTATGCTTGTCCTAATGGTATTTATCGGATGAGTCCCGATATTGAAGACTTGGTACAGACTTCAAATAATTTGGCAAGAGTAGCTGTGCAAAATGGGGCGTACAAAATTCTTTGCTTGACTCGTAGCTCTGTTGATTCTGAAAAAACAGATGAAGCACAGGCTATTGTAAGTACGTTCGAATTGATGGGTGCAAAAGTAACTTTAGAAGGTGGTTACCCTGGTTGGACTCCAAAGCCAGGTGCTGCTATAGTTAAAATAATGGCTGACCTCTATCGTGAATTATTCAAGGAAGAACCAAACGTCAATGCTTGCCATGCTGGTTTGGAATGTGGTATTTTAGGTACTAATTATCCTGACATGGAAATGATTTCTTTTGGACCTAATATTCGTGGTGCTCACTCACCTGATGAAAAAGCGCAGATTAGCTCTGTACAAAAATTCTGGGGCTATTTGTTAGAAACGCTAAAGCGCATTCCATAAAAATGAAAATCTCAATAAAAGTGAAAATTAAAATAATCTCATTTTCACTTTTATTTTCATTTTTATTAATACTCCTTCCTTCTACTATCAAAAGTATAACATGAACAGACGTACATTCATTAAAAACAATTCTATGTTAGGATTGGGGGCGATGCTCTCTCCTACTCTCCCGTTTATGATGCAACAAACAAATTTTACAAAAAAAGATTTTGGTCCTGATTTCAAGTGGGGAACAGCAACTGCTGCTTACCAAATCGAAGGAGCCTATAAAGAAGATGGTAAAGGCTTGAATATTTGGGATACTTATTCCAATAAAAAAGGCAAAATAAAAGATGGGACGAATGGGAATATTGCCTGCAATTTTTATCATAGTTATAAAAGTGATATTGCCTTATTGAAGTCAATGAACTTTGATGTCTTTCGGTTTTCTACTTCGTGGTCTCGTATTTTACCGAATGGAATCGGCAGCCTCAATCAAAAAGGAATTGATTTTTATCATCGAGTAATTGATGAATGTTTAGAACAAAATTTAGAACCTTGGATTACGCTGTATCACTGGGATTTACCACAAGCATTGCAAGATAAAGGTGGCTGGGCAAATCGAGAAATTGTCGATTGGTTTAATGAATATACTGAAGTTGTTTGCAAAGCCTATGGCGATAAAGTGAAGCATTGGATGATCCTAAATGAGCCAGCAGCTTCGACTACGCTTGGTCATTTAGCAGGCATTCATGCGCCTGCAAAGATTGCTCCTCGAAAGTTTTTAGCCGCTGTTCATCATACTACCATGTGCCAAGCAGAAGCAGCAAGAGTTGTGCGTGCGAATGTATCGAATGCAACTATCGGAACTACTTTTTCCTCCTCTCCTGTATCTCCAAAAAATGATAAAGCTCGACATGTAAAGGCTGCTCATCGAATGGACATTTTATTGAATCGCTTGTTTGTTGAACCTGCACTTGGAATGGGATATCCTACAGAGGGTTGGAATTTTATTTCTAAAATTGAACGTTATATCAAACAAGGTGACGAACAAAAATTAGCCTTTGACTTTGATTTTATTGGTCTACAAAACTATACGCGTAATATCACGAAGTATTCTCTTATTCCGTTCGTTTGGGCTTTTGAAGTATTGCCTTCTAAGCGTGGTGTACCTAAAGAAAAAACGACTGACATGGGTTGGGAAGTTTATCCCGAAGGAATTTATGAGGTATTAAAACGCTTTAGTGCCTACAAAAATGTACCACCTATTTATGTTACAGAAAATGGTTGCGCTTTTCCTGATAAGGTAGAAAATGGACGAGTGCATGATGATCGACGAGTGCAATTTTTCAAGGATTATTTAGCGCAAGTTCTTCGTGCTAAACAGGAAGGTATGGATATCAGAGGTTATTATGTCTGGACCTTGATGGACAATTTTGAATGGCAGGAAGGCTACCGTCCTCGCTTTGGTTTGGTACATGTAAATTTTGAAACGCAGGAACGAATTGTGAAGGATTCGGGACTTTGGTTTCGTAACTTCTTGGACACGGATTGAATACGGTTTTTTTTCTGCCAAAGCAGATGTCCTTATTTCGAATTTAAGAAATAAGGGCATCCGCATTACAATCCATGTTCCTATTCGCGTTCCTGTTTAGCAAATCTTTCGTGATATATTTTTTCTTTTGTTTTTATTAATACTTGATACATTCCGTTTGGTAAATGGGCAATTGATAATTGTGCAGTTGAATTGATCATTTTTTGTTGGTGAACGAGTTGACCTGTTTTGTTGTAAACGAATATCTCAGCTTTTTCTATCAACTCTTTACTAGTTTGAATAGTGATAAAATTGCTAGAAGGGTTTGGGTAAACCGAAATATCTACTTTATCTTCTTTCGTTCTTGATTGAATATTTTCAGCGAAGGAAGGACCATCGAAAAATATAGGTGAACCATAATTTGTCCAACCACCTTCACATTTAGATTTCACGAGTGCTTTATAATTCACTCCAGTTTGCAAATCGAAAAAGATTATTGATTGCTCTGTTTGAGTAATGGTTTCGTTGATTCCTCCACCAACTAATTTTATCCTATACTTTTCTGCCCCAGGCCCCACATACCATGAGAGGCGTACTCGATCAAATGTCCAATACTCGACATTAACTACCGCTGGAAAATCACAAGTGCTTCCTAGAGTTTCGATAGTTAAGGTAGGCGACCAAACGGAGGTTTCGTCGGCACAAACAGTTTTTAGACTGTATTCATAAACTGTATTTAGCGTAAGCTCATTGACAAAATGTAAGGTATAAGTCGTCTTTTCTTCTTGCCAAGAGGTAGAGCCTTGTTCTCGGTATCTAATTTTATATTTTTCAGCACCATCGACAGGATCGAAGGTAAATTTAATGACATTGCCTGATATGGCTGCTATGGTATGACTTGGGTACGGACAAGTAGCATCAGGTATTAAGATAAAAGGAATTGGCTCCGACCAATTTGTCCAACCAGCAGAGCATTTAGCTTTTACTTTGATATCGTAATCGGTGTATAATTGTAAGCCGTCAATGGTATAACTATTTACATTTTCGAGTGTTGTAGTTGTATAATTTTCTGTTCCTGCAAGCGCATAGGCAACTTTATACTTTGTTGCATTTGATACAAAATCCCATGTGACATTTATCTCAGATTCGCTTTGTTGACTCGCAGCGATATTGATGGGGCGATCACAGATTTCATCACTTGTTGCAACAAAATTAGAATTTGACCAAGGGGAGGTATTCACCGTACAGGTAGTTTGCAACTGATATTCATAGGTCGTATTTGGAGTCAAACCATTAAAAGCTGTAAAGTTATCTCCGTTTGTATTTTGGTAAATCCAAGTACTTGCCCCTACTTGTCTGTATCGAATCGTATAGTCGATATTACTCGTGAGGACTGACCAAGATAAGCGAATAACATTGCCACTAATAACACTTTCAACGACATTAGGATTACCACAATAAACGAAAATAAATGTAGTTGGTTCAGACCAATCTGTCCAAGCCCCAGAACAACGTACCCTTACTTTTATATCATAACTTTCATTCATTATTAATCCACTTAAAGGAATAGATGTTGTAGTAAATATTGTAGACAAAGCATATTCGTCTGTACCAGAAATAGCAAGAGCAAATTGATATTCTGTAGCATTTGGTACCTCATCCCAAGAGACACTCACGGAAAATGGACTTCCAATTACAGTTGTTATTGTAGCTGGTGGCTCGCATATTTCGTCGGAAGTTGCCACCACATAAGTTGGCGACCAATCCGAACTACCTATTGTACAAATCCCTCGAATTTGAATTTCATAATTTGTACTAGGCAATAAATCTGAAATGAATGTAGAGATTTCCGTAGTAGCAAAACTTGTCCAAGTACTACCAACTGCTCTGTACTTCACCACATAGCTTGATATGCCTAACTGCGCTGTCCAAGATAGATAAAGTGCATTGGCACTCACCACCTCAATTGTTGGAACGGGTGCTTCGCAATCCGCATTTTGGATTCCTAAATTTTGGACGACTTCTAGCTCTGATGAAGTTAGTGTAATTGGAATATCGTTTTCGCAAACATTATAAATATAATCTTCATTTGAAGTAAAACTTAAGGTATAATTTCCTACAGGCAGATTAAATTCGTAATAGCCATTACTGTCTGTAGTTCTTGATTGAATAGCGTCTCCAAGAACATAAACAATCCAGTTTTCAGCATAGTCTTCCTGATATAAATTACAGTTTGCATTCGTATCGTACCATACATTTCCTTTTAGCGTAATTGTGCCAATAGCTGCATTTCCATTCGCATCCATTTTTATAGCCGCTACAAGGTTTTCGTTAGTTTCAACTTCAGATGTGCCCACTGCGAGATAGCCTCCATCATTGGTAGTCACAATATCGAAAAGATAATCATCTTTACTCCAGCCATAGTTTTTTTCCCATTCTAATAATCCTTGTGTTCCTCTTTTTTGGATGAGAAATTCTTCGTTATTGTCATACATTCCAAAGTTATCCCCTTGGATACCTGCTAAAACATATCCGCCATCAGGCGTTATTTCAAAAGCATAAATCGTTTGATACAAGGATTGATTGTCGATATTGTACCAAAGAATATTGCCATCCGAATCAAGCTCCATTAAAAAGGCATCAAAACCAGTACCGCCTGTTTTAGCCTCAAAGCCACCTACGACGAGATTGCCACTTCCATTTACTTCAGCATCAGTAATATTTGCAAACTCTAGAAAAACATTATCATATACTTTCGCCCAAATGATATTTCCATTTGGAGCAACTTTGTGTAAAAAAGGTAATTTGTAGGATTCAAAATATTCTACTTCGATATGTTTCTCTGTATTGCCAAAGAAAATAATATTACCATCATTCATGTATCTTGCGCCAAATACTCCTTCTTCGGTATTTGAACTCAGCAGTAAGCTTCCATCGACATCTATAAGACCATAAGCACCACTGTAATCAACTACACTACCAACATCAATTCCTGGTATCTCTCCTCGATAAGCAACAGCAAATTGACCGTTAGGTAATTCTTCTATAAATCCTCCAACATAGTTGGCACCATCTAATGTTGCAAATTCTTGTCTCCATTCTTCTATTCCATTGCTATCAAATTTTAATAGTTTTAATGCTCCGTTTTCTTTTCTAATGTATGCTACTCCCCCATCTGACGTTTTAATAACAGCATAACTTAAGGCTGACGAATAATCTTCTTCTCCCAAGACATTACCACTAGCATCAATAGTTATTAACAAGCCTCCATCGTCAATAACAAAGGTTCCATCTGATTGAGGAAAAATGCGTTCTCCAATACCAGCATCATAGCGTTTTATCCACGTTTGGGCATCTAAGAAACTAATTGAAGAGAGTAAGAATAATAAAAGAGTAATAGTTTTAAAGTACTTCATCTGTTTAATTTGATCAATCAATTTGTTCGTTTACTACTAAGACAAGATAATAAAAAAAGATAAAAATAAGTTGAAGATTGTTTGAATTGGTTGATTGAAGTGATGAAACAGGAATTTGAATTATTAACAAAAAAATTACGAACGATACAAAAACGGAATACTGATAGGTATAGTAAATAAATTTGATAGTTCAGTTATTTTTCTGATGTGATGATATATATTGTAAAACACTACGACCAGCAATTTTATCTTTTGAATTGGAATATATTTTTCTTTGAAAAAATTGTAAATGAATTTTAGATTCAGATCTTCCTACAAGAACATATCCGCCATCTTCA
>JAHDIP010000118.1:15264-18805 GCA_020630735.1 Saprospiraceae bacterium
AAAAATAACAATAAAAATGTACTAATTTTCAATAGTTTTATACTAAAAGTAATATTGTTAGTAGACTTAGTTCTTTACTAAGAATGTTCAAATTAAGTTTTTTATTTCTCGAATGTTTGCAAAATGATTTAACAAGGCATTTGAAGGTATAAACGACTATTATGAACTATTGAAAATTATTTTCATAGAAATCCAAAATAAAACCTTATATTTCCATTTTATAGGAAAATACAAAAGACCAATTAGCCTACTATGGATCAAGCTACCATCCATAAAATAAATGAATTAATAGAAGAAGATGAGATAGAAAAAGCTATCACACTTGCTACTCAATCATTAGAAGCTGAATCTACAGAAGCCAGCCGAAATCAGCTTTCTAACCTTCGTAATCTTTCAGGTCGTTTCTCTAGAATTAGCGAAGATAATAGTCAAGGTGTTCTCGATGATAATGCTTATTATCTCGAACTCAATAAAATTAGAAAAAGCTTTATTGATCTGGTAAATAATACCAATACTGCCACTCCTGAAATAAGGGAAGAACAAGAACCAGACGACTTTACCGACAAAATATTTAAGTTTTTAATCATCTCTTTATTCTTGGGTGGAATTGTCATTTTTCTGTTTTCTGCATTTAATAGTGCTAGTATTCAAGAACGCTTGTTTCAAGGAGGGCTTTCATTAACGAGTATTAGTGGAGCAATCTATGCCTATCTGAGACTAAAAGCATTGGAATTAAATTTTTAACTATGCCTGACAAACAACAAATCAAAAAAGCGAAGCTTCAGTCTATAGCAATGTTAATCATGTTAATCATTGGTATTGCTACTTCTTTATATTTCTTTTTACAACTACAGACGACTAATAATGAATTAGAAGAAACCAAACAGATGTTGATTGAAAAAGACAAACATCTTGAGATGTATAGAGATTCTCTAGTGCAAATCGTAGAAGAGATGTCTGTTGATCCCTCCCCTCCAGATGACGAACATTCGCATACTGAAGTTCTTTCTCCTCGTTCTCCTATAAAGCAGAAGAGCTACGACCGTATTATAAAAGCCTCTAAAAATGCCCATTATTTTTTAGGTTTTTATGCTTTTAATGTTCCACCTGAAAAATATGAACTAGCACAAAAGTACATTTTAAACGAGGGCTATACAGTCTTTGCTGATGATCTTTTGGAAGAACGACAAAGTTGGTTAGCTACGAGTGCTACCATATTGTATTATGATGAAAAAAACAGCGACAAAGCAAAGCAAATTGCCGACGATTTAGAAGCAATAACGAATCAATCCTTTAGCACTCAAATCGGTGCAGGTTTAGGTGTTCCCAAAGGACTGGAGAATCAATACTTTTATATACACTTTGTAAAATGATATTTTTTCTTTAATTTTGAACTGTACAATTTTTTATGCTTCGATATGTGTCTACTTAAATAAGGTTTTGATTAACCTTACTTAAATAAGAACACCTACTAAAGATTTATTCCCTACAACTTAATTTACTGTTTTTGACTTATGTCATAAAACATAGCTATCTCATTTCTAGATTTAAAATAATGCACTAGACATTGTTTAAATTTTGACATAGGAATTTTACTAAATACATATAGAAGTTGTTTAAAAAAATTAAAAAAGATGAATAAAAATAATCATTACTTACTTATTCTAATTGCTTTACTTATTTGTTTTTGTAAGGTAAAACTACTAGCACAAAAGTCATCAATCATCAACAATAGTCTAGGGGAAGTCAATACAAGATGGATAGATCAAGATCTTAATTTAATAAATCCTTCTTTACCACTTTCAAATGATCAATTATTACAACTACATTTTGATCTAGTAGAAGATTCCTTAATACTCAAAACTGATCGTTGCCTTAGTGATGAACAAGAAAAAAAGAGAGCATTTGTTTTGCAGAAACTAAAGGAATACAAAGAACGAGGTATCTTTCCTGTGAATACATTTCATCAAGAACCAACTCCATACTTTGTAGATATTAACAATACACATTGTGCCGTTGCCTACCTCTTGAAAGAAACAGGGCATGAGTCATTAATCAAAAATATTCGAGAAAATCATAATAATTACTACATCAATGATTTAGTAAACATTTATCCTAACCTACTACAATGGGTCGTCGAAAATGGTTTTGCTATAGAGGAAGTTGCTTGGATGCAGCCCATGTATTATGGTCCTACTCAAGAAATACATCCAGTTGGCAATGATGGTGGTTTTGAAGGAAAAATTAATGTAATGAACGTAAGTCCAGATGAATCTTTACTCTACTTTGCTGGGGATTTTAATAACGTCGATGGTGTGGCATCAAATAGTATCATTGCTTGGGATGGTAATAACTGGATAAGTTTCGGTGATGCAATTTTAGGAGAAATATTCGATATTCATTTTCACAATAATACAATGTACATTGCTGGCGATTTTAGGCTAAATGGAGAATTAGAAAAGAGTAATATTGCACTTTGGGATAACGGTCAATGGACTCCATTACAACAAGGCAATACTGGTGCTATTTATACCATGGAGACCTATCAAAATAAGCTTTACATCGGTGGTGCATTCCAAACGTTGGATGATATTGAGATGCCTTATCTAGCCTATTATAATGATGAACAACAACAGTGGAGTAATAGTGCTCCTATTGTTGAGAATGGCATTCTTACTACTTTGTCAAATATTTTTAGTGTCAATGATACAGTAAGATGTTTTGAAGTCTTTCAAGATATATTGTATGTGGGTGGAGATTTTACTTTAACATCCCCCTATTTGGATCATCCTAATGTCATTCAACATAAAGTCAAAAATTTAGCAAAATGGTATGGCTATATTTGGCTTGACACACCAAATACAGTAATTGAACAGGTCAACTTTATGACAGCTATAGGTGATTCGCTTTATCTTTCTGGTCCAGTGAATTCTTATAACCAATACTTATTTATACATAGTAATGATACTATAGTAGATGCTCAACCTTTTTGTTGGTATCCAGACAATGGTAAGCCACTAAGTATTTACGGTTACATATATCATGACCAAGAAGGATATTTTTATGGCAACCTTAAACCAGGTTCAACACTTGGAGCAGGAGGATTTTTTCATTATAGATCTAGTTACAATACTTACTTAAACGGAAATTTTAATGATCAAATTACTGCAGCTGCTGTGTTCAAAGGAAATATATATTTTGCTGGTGATTTTGATATAGTATTTGATGAACCATTCAATCGATTAGCCTATTCTTCATGGGGAGCACCGACAGTGAATACTCAAGAAATAGTGCCAAATAAGAACGATGTAATTTTTTATACCTCCGATAAAAAATTAATTGTAGAAACAACACAAGTTGAAAGCGATGCAACAATAAATGTATACACTACTTCTGGGCAATTAATGAAAGTATTCACACTCAAAGAAAAAATGAAAAGCACATTTGATTTGAATGAATTGACTTCAGGTATTTATGTATTTCAGTACAAAGATAAATTCATTCAACAATCAAAAATGATTGCTCTATTTTAAATTAATAA